>NZ_JAGYGS010000119.1:0-2782 GCF_018991185.1 Lactiplantibacillus sp. 7.2.4 | reverse complement strand
AGAATTAGTGTAGACAGTTTGAACTGCAACGCTTGTCAAATCAGAATTTGGGGCATCATTACTGATTACCTTATAGCCATCAACTTCTGGATTAACTACTTCTGCGAAATCGGTACTGTCTGCTTTTGTCCATCCAGCTTCTGTTGGCACACCATTATCATCCAGCGTTGCAGTCTTTGCTTTAGTTGAGTAATACGTTGTTGTTGTGTTATCAACTGGATTAGTTACTGTCACAAATGTAATTGGATCTGCCGTATATCCTATTGCTACTTTTTTACCATCTTGGTCAATATACTTAATGGTTTCACTAATTGTTTTGCTTGTTTGTGTGTACGCTGGTGCATAGACATAAATAACCGTCCCATTATCTCCAGCTATTGTTAGAGTACCCGTCGCTGGCAAACTTTTTGCTCCAGTGGCAGTACCATCATCCATTCTTACAAATTTATAATTGGGAATTTCTAATTGTCCTGTAGTATAAGTACCATTAACATTAGCGCCATTTGGATAAGTAACCTCACCTTGAGCAATTTGATTACCTTTTGTATCAACATACTTAACATTAACTGTCGCTGCTTGCTTAAAATCAAAACTCATTATTTCAAATTGCTGTAAATTCTTAGCACCACCAGTTGATGCACTGACAATCATTGCCATTGCTTGATTAGAATTCGAGACAGTCGTAGTCCAAGTTAATATCTTACCGCTTGTTTGGGTATACTTGATTGTTAATGTTCTTGTATCTCCATCATAATCAACTGTAAAATCATGAAATTGGCCGTTTACGTCAGACTTACTTAACGCTTGGGAAGTTCCATCAACATCTTTAGCCCACCATCTTTGAACTTTTATTCCATCCTTAGTAGCAACTTCTTCATTTTCAGTATCAACAAATGTGCCATATGGAGCATTCATAGAATCCCCATTCCAACCAAAATCATTAGAGTTAGTTGAATCGATTTGGCTACCATCTTTATCAGACTGTGGAGCTTGATAACCATTTGACCATGTATCAAGCTTAAATCCCAGAGCATTTTGCAAGCCACCAATACCCAAGTTGCCACCAGCATTACCAATATCTGTGGTATTACCGTTATGAAAAGCAAAGCCAATACCGTCAGCTCCATTAGGATTGGATCCTAAATTAACCTTACCAGTTAAAGTAAAACTAGTATTCATATCAATTTTACTCTTGAGAGAGAAATTTCCAACTTTATTATATTCATCTGGTGTAATAGTCACAATACCAGCATTTTGATCATAAGTGGCTGATCCGTTTAATGAAAAGTAAGCAAGAAAATTATCCTTAGTAACATGTGTTAGAGCTTCTTTATCAGTCGCCAAAGCCTTACTTGTACGTAATTGTTGCAATAATGTGTTGTAAGATATCTTAGTTACAGTTTGGCGTGTTTTAGCACTGGTCGTTTCAGCCTTTACTGCACTGCTACTACTTGCACTGGTCGTTTCAGCCTTCACTGCACTGCTACTACTTGCACTGGTCGTTTCAGCCTTTGCTGCACTGCTACTACTTGCACTGGTCGTTTCAGTCTTTACTGCACTACTGCTACTTGCACTGGTTGAACCGGCCTTCGTTGCACTGCTACTACTTGCACTGCTACTACTTGCACTGGTCGTTTCAGCCTTTACTGCACTACTGCTACTTGCACTGGTTGAATCGGCCTTTGTTGCACTGCTACTACTTGTACTGGTCGTTTCAGCCTTTACTGCACTACTGCTACTTGCACTGGTTGAATCGGCCTTCGTTGCACTGCTACTACTTGCACTGGTCGTTTCAGTCTTTACTGCACTGCTGCTACTTGCACTGGTTGAATCGGCCTTCGTTGCACTGCTACTACTTGCACTGGTTGTTTCAGCCCTTACTGCACTACTTGAGGTACTAGTAGCTGCCACATCAGCTGACACTGGCCGACTTGTAACTAGCATCCCTAATCCCAGCGAAAATACTGAAATCCCCATAACAGCCCAATTCTTACCGCATTTATATAATTTATAATGCGTTTTAGCCTCTCCAAAGTAATTATTCCTTAACATAAAAACCCACCTTTCACACTATTTTTAAATAAAAATGTTGTCATTAAAACCCCAGCTTATCAAGGTTATCCAACCATTTAAATTAGAACAGCAACTACTAATAATCTCTGATATCCCTTAAATTGGGCCTATCTTTCGCACGAAAGTATTTAAAATCATGCAAAAAACGCATAACTAAATTAAACAGTCTCAATAAACCGCATTAATAATAACACACTTAAACTTTAAATTGAATTACATACAAGTAAACATTGCAAAACTAGTTCAGCAATTATACATAGGCCTTCACTATTTAGCTATTAATATTTAAATTTTCAAATTAAAACAACAAATAAGAATCAATTGTGTTTTTTTAATTTGAGCTTGTTGCTGTAACTTGTGCGTAAAGGCTTGTTTAGTTTTGATGCCAATCATCAAAAAGATCATGCTTGTTGGTTTCAAAATCTAAATCCATAAAGCCAGCCTCCTACCCAAAATCAATGTGATCCAGCATCGTTTCAGTACTAGCCTGGTCTCAGCCTAAATAAGCTAAAGTCATCGCTTCACTAGAATGATTTAATAAGTGCATGACTAGGCCAATATTGTAATTAGATTGCGTGTAGACGCGAGAAGCCCCGGTTTTGCTCATGGTATGGGGACCTAGATAATCAATTCCTAACAGATCGCCAACCTTGCTCATGATTTTGTAGAACTGTTTTTCCGTGATATGTCGCTCGGGGTGCTGAATGGA
>NZ_JAGYGS010000118.1:0-2864 GCF_018991185.1 Lactiplantibacillus sp. 7.2.4 | reverse complement strand
CCGTCGGCTCTGGAAAAATTGTGAGCGGCACCTTAATTCAAGTCGCCAAATGATTATTCTCGCTTTCTTGATATTACTCTTAAAAAGATTTTAAACAGATTCTAACTCATTAGACATGATTATCACCTCAAACACATATTAAAATAAAAGTACCTTTTTATCAAGTACAGAACTTATAAAGGTACTTGATAAACAGACAAAAGGTACTTGATAACCTTCTGTGATCCTTGGGAGAGTAAGGCTCAATAGGGGTCTAAAAGAGGTATAAAAGAGGTTTATAAAAGAGGTATAAAAGAGGCACTACTGTACGAGACCAAAACCTAGAAACAAAAAACACAAAGGAGTGAGCTAAAAACAGGCTCACATTCAACTCCAGTCGCTACGCTCCTTGCGCCTTACTCTGTTCGTTGCCAGATAAGGTGTAACAAGCCACGTTTATTCGGGCGCTGACGCCCCGAACCCCGTCCAAGCTGAACCAGCTTGACCGCTTTTTCACTCGCCGTTAGGCAGGAAAGCAAAGTTTCTATAAAACTTTGGCTTTCGCCATTTCAGTGTTAAGACTGATTTAGAGCTGTCAATTCCTTATGCTCCCACGCTACGCTCGTCCGCTACCATTGACAGCAAACAGTTAGTTTTTCTGAATCTTAACAAGAATTCAACTGCTATGTTCGTTTTTAAGGGCCTTATTTTTCGTTTTTAGCGGTTTTGAGACTGTTTATATATATTTATACCAAAGCAAAAACAAAAAGCCCTCAACAGGCTCTTAGAGGGCTAAATAACGAAGCCAGGACGATTAATAATAGCTTCTTGTCTTTTTTCAAAATATAAGAAGCTGTCTAGTATCTGCTGCTGGCGATTAATCTAACAGTGCTGCTAGCCTGCGGCGCCGCTGTTTCGAGTTCAAATCACCGCTCTTTCTCTACTTCGCCTTCCTCCTCAATAGCAAAGGGTCCCCCGCTTATAGTTCATCTCCTTGCTCAGTTTTGCATTTAGCACTAGCATTGTTCACAGTTTAGCGACTAGAAAACGTGCACGTTGCCCACGCCACCGGCGGCCCGGGCCAAATCTTTTGACAGCAACATTAGGTATCCTTTAAACTAGCAATAAAAGGTAACTAATTCAAAAAACTCGGTTGGGCGGTGCTCAAGAAAGCTTTCTCGGGGAGGAAAGCGATTCTTGGGTGCGGCCTTTTCTTATTGGAGGAAACTTATGACCCCTTACAACGAACACAAAGCAGATGTCCTAAAGCGCTTGGCCACCAGCCGGCAAAGCGGCCTCACCAGTGAAGAAGCACAGGCCCGGCTCACCCAGCATGGCCCCAACGCCTTGGCCGCCAGCAAGCCCCTACCAGCCTGGCGCCAGTTTTTGGCCACCTTGAAAGAACCTTTGGTGATTATTTTATTCATCGCCGTGCTATTGGCCTGGGCCAGCGCCGGCTATGACTTCTTCGTGCGCCACGACCCCAGCCATGGTATGGCGGCAGTGTATGAAAGCATTGCGATTCTGCTGCTGATTTTCGTTAATGCCGGCCTCTCCTTCTGGCAAGCCAAAAGCGCACAAAAATCCCTGGACGCCCTGAAGGTGATGGCGGATCACCACGCCAAGGCCCTGCGCGATGGCGACTGGCTGACGGTGCCAGCCACCGAGCTGGTGCCTGGCGATATTGTCAGTGTCAAAACCGGCGACTTCATCGAAGCCGACGTTCGCTGGCTCCATGTCGCCGAGCTGCAAACCAACGAAGCCCACCTCACCGGCGAAGCGGAACCTGTGCAAAAACAAACCCACGCATTGGGCGCTGACGTGCAAATCGGTGACCGCACCAACATGGGCTTTTCTGGTGCGACAGTGACGCATGGTAACGGCCTCGGGGTGGTGGTTGCGACCGGCATGCAAACCGAGCTGGGCAAAATCGCCACCTTGCTGGATCAAGTCAAGGACAAAAAGACCCCGATTGAACGCACCATTGCGCGCCTGACCACCAAACTGATGATGGTGGCGATGGTGATTGTGGCGTTCACGTTGCTGGTGGAGCTCTTGAAAGCCTATCAGCAAACTGGCAGTCTCTCCTTCGCTGCGCTGGCCGAATCCCTCTCTACGGCGATTGCCTTGGCGGTGGCCGCGATTCCCGATGCGCTACCGGCGGTGCTGTCAATTGTGCTCACGGTCGGGGCCACGATGCTGGCCAAAAACAACGGTCTGATCAAGTCCCTGAACAGTGTGGAAACCCTAGGGGCCACCAGCTACATTGCCTCAGATAAAACTGGTACCTTGACCAAAAATGAAATGACTGTCACCCGGTTTTATGCCAATGGCGCCAGTTATGTGGTGGAAGGCGACGGCTATGAACCAGTAGGCGAAATCATCCCTGATGACGAAGCCGACACCCCCGGCTTTTCGCGCTTCATGATGGCCGCTGTCCTGAATAACGAAGCGGCGATTCAAACCGACGACGAAGGCCGCAGCCGCCCGTATGGCAACCCCACCGACGTAGCGCTGGTAGTGATGGGCCACAAATTTGGTATCGATCGCGATACGATTTTGAGCAAAGACCAGGCGCAGGACATCGACATCATTCGCGAACTGCCGTTTGACAGCGACCGTAAAATGATGAGTGTCGTCATTAAAGATGGCGACCAGTATCAGGTGCTGACTAAAGGTGCGCCAGACGTGATTTTAGCCAAAACTGATGCCATTCTGGACCACGACCAACTCGTAACATTGCCAGCTGGTCAAACTGCGGTAGAAGCGCAGGTCAACCGCTTTGCCGAACAGGCGCTGCGGACGCTGGCGGTGACGCTGCGTGACATCGACGAGGACCTGGCGTTGCATGGTAGCACCGCTGAGCTTGAGCAGCACCTGACCTT
>NZ_JAGYGS010000117.1:0-2910 GCF_018991185.1 Lactiplantibacillus sp. 7.2.4 | reverse complement strand
AGTCGGACTAAGGCGCGCATCGGCTGACGAACAGGACGCCAACTTGTCATGATTTAACCATGAATCATGACAAATTAACTAGCACAATGCGTAGTATAACTTAACCATGACTCACTCAATATTAAGCGCACGCATCTCCTTGAGAATAAACTGTAATGACTGACCCAAGTGTTCTCGAATGACCAAGCTAATCTGAACTTCATCTTGATTGACCATTGCATTATAAATACGCCAATGCTCTTGTAACGCTAATGCTCGGCGTTCAACAGACATAATTGAGATGTCTCGGAAATAAACTAAATAGGTTTGTAGTTTATAAATCGTTCTCACCAGGTGGGGCATCTCACAGTGATTATAAATAAATTGGTTAAAATCCGTAAAGTAGCTCACGACCGTTGTATCCGGGCTTTGATTCAGCTCCCTTTCAGTTCGCTCCAACAATGCCCTCAGCGTTTCAAAGTCTGCCGGCGTCATCCGCACCATTGCCTTGCGAGTCGCAAGCGTATCTAGCTCCTTACGAATATCAAAGATTTCATACGCATCCTTCAGCGTTACTCCAATTACGATCGTGCTATTTCCAGGCGTTCTTCGTACCAGCGCCTCACTTGCTAACTGATCCAGCGCATAGCGAACGGGAGTCCGGCTTACATTCAAGGCAACGGCGACTTGTTGCTCATTGATTCGGGTTCCCGCCGGAATATCACCCAGAATAATCGTTTTACGAAATGCACTTAATAACGATTTCTTTAAAGGTTGGTTTTTGGATAAATTCAAATTTTTTGTCACGGCCTTTACAACGTCATCCATTGTCATCACTCCCATTCGCATTAATTATAACAGATAATGTAACCGCATCCATCCGCCTAAAACGAGGATATTTTACCAGTGAATGACACGTCATTGCAAAAAAGCGTGGTCACGATCAGCGCGCCACGCCCTTCACAAGATTATTTGGTTGCGAAATCTACGGTGATATTTTGAATCGGAACATCATAGAACCGGTCCTCGCGCCGACCCAGAAAATCCCGTCCCTGATCTGGGAATAAGCCATAAATCAGCACATCTTCCACAGAATGGGCGTAGTCGCCAATCGCTGTTTCAAATTGCTTGAATTGCGGTGCAATATGATCAGCCGGCCGACTGGTGATTGGCTGTTCATCCCCAATTATTTTCTGAACAAGACTAGTGGCAATCGGTACTGGTGGCCGCCCGTACTGACCACGAACATAGTCCTTGATTTCATTAGGTATCAGCTTGTAGCGTTCGCCGCTCATCACGTTCATCAAGGCTTGAGTCCCTACCATCTGCGATAATGGCGTGACTAATGGCGGGTAGCCTAAGTCCGCGCGTACCTTAGGAACTTCATTCAAGACTTGTTCATATAGCGCTTCTTGACCCTGATCTTTTAATTGCGCTAGCAGATTGGATAGCATTCCTCCAGGCACTTGATACCGCAATGACTTTGGTTGAACGTCCATCACCTTGGGATTCAGGCCACCATCATGCCGAAAACGATCCCGAATCGGCGCAAAGTATTCCGCAATCTCCGCAGCTAGTGTTGCATCAACGGTCACATCGTAGCCTAAATCTCGCAATGCGACGAGCATCGACTCGGTGGCAGGCTGACTGGTCCCGCCCGCAAAAGGCGAACTCGCCGTATCAATAATATCCGCACCGGCTTCGACTGCCTTAATATAGGTCATATCCGCGATCCCACTGGTGGCATGGGTGTGAATTTCAATCGGAATATTCAGTGACGCCTTCAGTTCACTAACTAAGTCATAAGCACGTTGCGGTGTTAAAATCCCCGCCATATCCTTAATACACAGCGAGTCCGCCCCCATGATCTCCATCTCTTTTGCGAGTTGGACATAGTACGGAATCGTGTGGAAATCGCTGGTCGTATACGAAATCGTCATTTGTGCGTGCCCACCGTACTTTTTAATGGCCTTCAAGGCAGTTTTTAAATTACGGGTATCATTCAACGCATCAAACATTCGAATGATGTCAATCCCATTACTAATCGACTTCTCGACGAATTTCTCAACAACATCGTCCGCGTAGTTCTTGTACCCCAAGATGTTTTGCCCACGCAACAACATCTGCAGCGGCGTATTCGGTGCATGCTGTCGAATCTGTCGTAATCGTTCCCACGGATCCTCATTTAAGTATCGCAAACACGTATCAAATGTGGCACCACCCCACACTTCTAGTGCATGATACCCTGCGCGATCTAGCTTCTCCAGAATTGGCAACATGTCATCAATCGGCATCCGCGTCGCAATCAAGCTCTGCTGCCCATCTCGTAAAACAGTCTCAGTGATTCCTACCGTTTTTTATTCAAACCTCACGCCACCCTTCAGCAATAATATCATCAACAACTGCCTGCATTACGGTCAAACCATGTCGGCGGGAACGACTGCAGATTTTCGCATTACCGTCACAGATCAAGCATCGACGCTGCGGCAGTCCTAACTGCTGTCGATGCACTGGCATAATTTGACCATCAACCCGTCGTAACACATCGAAATCACAAAGTTGTCCAAACCTGGTCTGCTCTTCAAATAGGACTAAATCATGCTTAACACGCTCTGCTGGCTGATTCACCAGCACATAAAATTCAAAGCCAGTCCGCCGATGAAAGCTGGCCATATCAAGAATTGCACCCTCGTACTGGTGCATAATGCCCTGTGCGACGGCCTGATATTTAGCGGTTAAGTGGCTGCCCGTCTTAATTGGGCCGGGGATGCGCGTCGATGACCAGATCAAGGTTGCCGCTGTGGTAGCCGTCAAAATTTTAGCTTGTTGCGCCGCGCGCCACTCTCTCGTTTGTAGAACCTCTGTCAGCAATACTTGCGGCCCATCTAGATTAACCCAATGCTCACCCATTTCGTGTCACATCCCTTAGAA
>NZ_JAGYGS010000116.1:0-3052 GCF_018991185.1 Lactiplantibacillus sp. 7.2.4 | reverse complement strand
CTGACAAAGATTTTGCATCATACACCGTCACGAAAGACTACGTCGACTTTGACTAAACAAATAATTCCCGCATCAAATTTAGGTGCGGGAATTATTTGTTTTTTACAATCGGACCTCGCGTTCATTGAATATCCGAATGGTCTTATCCAACATTTTAGTACTGACCCCGAGTAGTGCCGCTGCCTTAGTCGGTGGTAACGTCCCGTTCTCTTGAGACTTAACTAGTGCGGTCATATAGCGGTTATCATTGAAGCTGAGCGCCGTATAGTATGGATTTCCACCCACACTTTTATGGCTAGCTGTAGATTCTAAATCAAGCTCACTCAGATTTAAATCATCAGAAATCAACCCCAAATGTCGCGCTCTAATCGCAACTTCCCTGATTCCAGAAGCTCTAAATTCAGTGACAAATTCTTCCGCTGGCATTAAAAAGCTTGCCGTCACCTCATTGATAAAGCGTTCTTCTTTCAAAGTGTGATTGATCGTTGCAAACAGTTCATCCGTTCCTCTCAGTATGTGGATAAATTCATGGATGAGTGAGAACACTCGGGTCATATAACTGTCCTTTTGATTCAAGAAAATCAACGGTGCGTAACCGTCTAATAGGACAAACGCCCGGACTTCTTCAACTTGTAGTGGCCGGTTAGTCCCCAGTCCAGGGCCACCCTTTTGCATGACCAGAATTTTATGCCGTGCAATTTGCATCCGCAAGTCATTAAATAGTTCCCGGGCACTTCCAAAGTGTCTCAAGGTCAACAGGGATCCAACTTTGGTTACCACATCATCAACGGAATATCGTGGGGACGCTGCCACGCCAATCAGAGATAATTCACTATCAGCATACCCACTCTCTGTCTTGAACCAAGCTTGTTTTCGCAACATTTCATAAATAACGGCCCGGGTATTCAAACTAACCTGGGCAGGTACATTGGCCTTGGTTCTAAATGCTAACTGAATCGGCTCTGTTTCTGGAATCTTACGAAGCAGAAGATTTCCAAATGGGACATGCATTCGACTGGCAAAATTCCCCAGTTGTTTGACAGTCGGATTCAAATAATTGCGATCAGATTCTTGTAGCCAATTGAAAGTCGCTCGCAGCTGGTCTTGCTTAGCCTGACTTAAATCAGTTTCCCCAAAAGCCCAGTCAATGTTTTTCTGTTGAACCTCTACCCTAGTTAGGACCAAAGATTGTTCCCCCTTTGCAAGTAAGCCCATTTCCTAATTCCCGACAAACATCTTAAAATTGCAAGACAGCAGTCCCAAATATTCATCACTTAGGCCCTGAAATCTGTACTGTGGGTCTAAGTCTATACATCATGGCGTGACACTGCAACTTTTAACTTTCAAAAATAATATGTCGTGACGTTTTTATTCGTTTTATCCTCTTTTTAGCCTATACTCATACCATGCAATATCACAGTGTCTGAACACTAAAGTCAACTACGATGAAGGGAGCCGCCAAAATGCAATCAAAATCTCAGCTAGTGACATCGATTGAGGATTTTTATGCACGTCATCACTACTGGACACCAACTAACGAACAGGTTACAAGAATTGAGACACCGTTTGTCAATCGTCATCGTGATTCCGTTATCTTTTATGTCGTTCAGGAAACCAAGCACGTTCTCAAACTGACGGATGGCGGCTATACATTGGATGATTTAGAAGGTGAAAGTTGCTTTTTAAGTCAGTCATCACAACAGTTACGGCTCCTAACCAGACAATTGGAGCGACGTGGTGTTTCCTTTGATAGCGAAACTCATGAAATCTTTTTACGCACATCTACCCAAGATTATGCTCGCCATCAGATTCAACTGCTTCATGCTTTACTGTTTATTGAGGATCTATTTTCGGCTACGGCGACTCAGCATGAAGGCCTATTTATTGAGCAAGTTCATGATTTTCTAACATCCGTTAAACTCCACATTACCGCCCAACCAACACTTGCTGACTCGTCCAATCAGACACGTTATGCCGGCTTTGTGGTGGTTAGCGCTGAACATGGGCCGGCCAAACCCATTTGGACAATAAATAACGCCGATAATCGTAGCTATGCGGCCGCTATTATCATCGAAAAATGCCAGATTCAATCTCAGCACGCCAATACTGAATTTTACGTCATGATTAATGATGAAGCCCCTGTTGCTGAAGATGTGATCCAGATTTTCAAGGCGGAAGATATAACGCCTGTGTTATTTTCCCAGCGTTATGAGCATGTCGCACAATTAACTGGTCAGGCTAATTGGGATGAGCCAGAGTGTTAGGGCTAGTTCAGATTTGGACAGTTCAATATAACAACAATTATCAAAGCATATCAGGATTTTCTTGATTTCACTAGCATTAACTAATCCAGTAAAAAGGAGGCACTCTCCATGCAACTAAATGCAAATAACCTTAAAACATCATATTTGAAATGGTTAAGCAAAAATGAGCATTATACTGACATCGAATGTAGCGAAAATGGCATCGTTGAAATTGATACGCCATTTTTAGATAACGAGTTTGATGATGTTGTACTATACGCATACAGTCGTATTGGAGATGACATCTTTGTGACTGACGATGGCTGGACAATCGATAATCTAGAAAGTAATGGACTCTCTTTCGACAAACATAGTAAAACAAGAAATAATATACTAACTGATACGCTGGATATATTTGGTGTTCAAAAAGATCAAGGCTCAAAAAAGCTATATATCCAAACGGATCTTGATGGCTTTCCGGCAGCCAAGCAAAGATTAGTGCAGGCGATATTAAAAATTAATGATTCAATGTACTTAAATCGCCCCACTATCATAGACGCTTTCTCAGATGAAGTTCAGAAGTTCTTTGATAACGAAAAAATACTTTATAGCCGTAATAAGTCGATTCCTGGAAAGCATGCTTTATCGTTCCAGTTTGATTTTATCATTCCGCGATATCTTGGCGGAGACAGGCTGGTTAGGACTTTTTCACAGCCTAACAGAGCCAAAAACCCTGCAAAAATATTTGCCTGGGACTCAGAAACCATCAAGAAAATCAATGGGAATTCTAAAGCTTCGTTTATTGCTAT
>NZ_JAGYGS010000115.1:0-3119 GCF_018991185.1 Lactiplantibacillus sp. 7.2.4 | reverse complement strand
AACTTGTGCTCTCAAAACTAGACAATATCAAATGTTTCATATGAACCGGAACACCAATTACTTGGTTAAGTCCTCGACCGATTAGTATTAGTCCGCTTCATGCGTCACCGCACTGCCACTTCTAACCTATCTACCTGATCATCTTTCAGGGGTCTTACTTCCATAAAGGAATGGGAAATCTCATCTCGAGGTGTGTTTCACACTTAGATGCTTTCAGCGTTTATCACATCCATACGTAGCTACCCAGCGATGCGCCTGGCGGCACAACTGGTACACCAGAGGTATGTCCATCCCGGTCCTCTCGTACTAAGGACAGGTCCTCTCAAATTTCCTACGCCCGCGACGGATAGGGACCGAACTGTCTCACGACGTTCTGAACCCAGCTCGCGTACCGCTTTAATGGGCGAACAGCCCAACCCTTGGGACCGACTACAGCCCCAGGATGCGATGAGCCGACATCGAGGTGCCAAACCTCCCCGTCGATGTGGACTCTTGGGGGAGATAAGCCTGTTATCCCCAGGGTAGCTTTTATCCGTTGAGCGATGGCCCTTCCATACGGTACCACCGGATCACTAAGCCCGACTTTCGTCCCTGCTCGACCTGTCTGTCTCGCAGTCAAGCTCCCTTGTGCCTTTACACTCTGCGAATGATTTCCAACCATTCTGAGGGAACCTTTGGGCGCCTCCGTTACTTTTTAGGAGGCGACCGCCCCAGTCAAACTGCCCACCTGACACTGTCTCCCACCACGATTAGTGGTGCGGGTTAGAGTGGTCATACAGCGAGGGTAGTATCCCACCAACGCCTCCACCGAAACTAGCGTTCCGGTTTCTATGGCTCCTACCTATCCTGTACAAGCTGTACAAACACTCAATATCAAGCTACAGTAAAGCTCCATGGGGTCTTTCCGTCCTGTCGCGGGTAGTCCGCATCTTCACGGACAATATAATTTCACCGAGTCTCTCGTTGAGACAGTGCCCAGATCGTTACGCCTTTCGTGCGGGTCGGAACTTACCCGACAAGGAATTTCGCTACCTTAGGACCGTTATAGTTACGGCCGCCGTTTACTGGGGCTTCAATTCTGAGCTTCGCCGAAGCTAACCCATCCTTTTAACCTTCCAGCACCGGGCAGGCGTCAGCCCCTATACGTCATCTTACGATTTTGCAGAGACCTGTGTTTTTGATAAACAGTCGCCTGGGCCTATTCACTGCGGCTGATCTTGCGATCAGCACCCCTTCTCCCGAAGTTACGGGGTCATTTTGCCGAGTTCCTTAACGAGAGTTCACTCGCTCACCTTAGGATTCTCTCCTCGACTACCTGTGTCGGTTTGCGGTACGGGTAGTTAAGTACTCACTAGAAGCTTTTCTCGGCAGTGTGACATCAGACGCTTCGCTACTAAATTTCGCTCCCCATCACAGCTTGTCCTTAAAGTGAAAAGCATTTGACTCTTCACAAGACTTACTGCTTGGACATTCTAATCCAACAGAATGCACATCTTAGCCTCCTGCGTCCCTCCATTGCTCAAACGCACTTAACTAGTACAGGAATCTCAACCTGTTATCCATCGTCTACGCCTCTCGGCCTCGACTTAGGTCCCGACTAACCCTGGGAGGACGAGCCTTCCCCAGGAAACCTTAGTCATTCGGTGGATAGGATTCTCACCTATCTTTCGCTACTCATACCGGCATTCTCACTTCTAAGCGCTCCACAAGTCCTCACGATCTTGCTTCACCGCCCTTAGAACGCTCTCCTATCACGCGACCTAATGGTCGCATCCATGGTTTCGGTAGTATGCTTAGCCCCGGTACATTTTCGGCGCAGGATCACTCGACTAGTGAGCTATTACGCACTCTTTAAATGGTGGCTGCTTCTGAGCCAACATCCTAGTTGTCTATGCAACTCCACATCCTTTTCCACTTAGCATACATTTAGGGACCTTAACTGATGGTCTGGGCTGTTCCCCTTTCGACGGTGGATCTTATCACTCATCGTCTGACTCCCGGACATGAATCAATGGCATTCGGAGTTTATCTGAATTCAGTAACCCAAGACGGGCCCCTAGTCCAAATAGTGCTCTACCTCCATGATCCTTAATCCGAGGCTAGCCCTAAAGCTATTTCGGAGAGAACCAGCTATCTCCAAGTTCGTTTGGAATTTCACCGCTATCCACACCTCATCCCAGCAATTTTCAACTTACACGGGTTCGGTCCTCCAGTGCGTTTTACCGCACCTTCAACCTGGACATGGATAGGTCACCTGGTTTCGGGTCTATAACCTCGTACTCAAATCGCCCATTTCAGACTCGCTTTCGCTATGGCTCCGACTTTTTAGTCTTAACCTTGCACGGGATCATAACTCGCCGGTTCATTCTACAAAAGGCACGCCATCACGCATTAACGCGCTCTGACTTATTGTAGGCACATGGTTTCAGGAACTATTTCACTCCCCTCCCGGGGTGCTTTTCACCTTTCCCTCACGGTACTGGTTCACTATCGGTCACTAGGTAGTATTTAGCCTTGGGAGATGGTCCTCCCGGATTCCGACGGAATTTCACGTGTTCCGCCGTACTCAGGATCCTGAACTGAGAGAATTTGATTTAATCTACTGGGCTATCACCATCTATGGCGGATTTTCCCAAATCCTTCGACTATCAAGTTCTTTGGTAACTCAAATGTTCAGTCCTACAACCCCAAAGTGCAAGCACTTTGGTTTGGGCTGTTCCCCGTTCGCTCGCCGCTACTTAGGGAATCGAAATTTCTTTATATTCCTGCTGCTAATGAGATGTTTCAGTTCACAGCGTTTACCTCCAACTAGACTATGAATTCATCTAGTGGTAACAGTTGATTAAAACTGCTGGGTTGCCCCATTCGGAAATCTCCGGATCATAGCTTACGTACAGCTCCCCGAAGCATATCGGTGTTAGTCCCGTCCTTCATCGGCTCCTAGTGCCAAGGCATTCACCATGCGCCCTTGTTAACTTAACCTCATTTACCTAACGGTAAATGCGATTAATGAGTTTAGCGATAATTAAACTTCAATAAAAAACTCAAAAAACGCGGTGTTCTCGGTTTCATTATGAAAAAATATATTTGATATTATCTAGTTTTCAAAGAACAAGTTT
>NZ_JAGYGS010000114.1:0-3129 GCF_018991185.1 Lactiplantibacillus sp. 7.2.4 | reverse complement strand
GCTTAAACATTGCTAACGCTTATATCAGTGCTGCTATTTAATTAAAATGCGACATCCCAACAACGGGGTGGCGCATTTTTGTTTGCAATGCGGTGACAAATAGGCCGGAAACAAAATAAGTGAGTGATAACTCATTTTAATGTTGACAAACCGAGATGTACTGATTATACTAAGGCCATTAAGTGAGTGAGTATACACTCGTTTTGAGAAAGAGGGTTATTAAAATGGCAACGGATTATGTCATCGCCAAGCAGGTCAGCAAGCACTTTGGTCATCAGCAAGTGCTCAATCAGATTGATTTGACACTGCCGGCTGGAATGATTTATGGCTTGATTGGGCCATCAGGAGCTGGGAAGACCACCTTGATCAAGAGTATTTTAGGGATGGAAGCTGTGGATAGTGGCACTGTTAAAGTCATGGATACGGTGATGCCCAATAGGGCGGTAATGGCACAAGTAGGGTATATGGCCCAAAGTGACGCTTTGTATGAGACACTAACGGCCCGTGAAAACCTGACCTTGTTTGGGCAATTGATGAGCGTTCCAAAAATAAAGTTAGCACAAATGATTGATTATGCAGCCGGATTAGTTGATTTAACGTCCCAATTAGACAAGCGGGTCAGTGGCTATTCGGGTGGGATGAAACGGCGCTTGTCGTTGGCAATTGCCCTGATTCAGGATCCCCAATTATTGATTTTAGATGAACCGACCGTTGGGATTGATCCAGAATTACGGCAACAAATTTGGACCGAACTAAATAAGCTCAAGGATACCGGTAAGTCGATGCTCGTGACAACGCATGTCATGGACGAAGCAGAACGGTGTGATTATCTCATGTTGATTCGGCACGGGATTGCGCTTGCTGAGGGGACACCCGCGGCACTGAAACAACAGTATGCAGTAGATACGATCGAACAGGTCTTTTTGAAAGCGGGGCGGATGCAAGATGCGAACGATGGCAATCGTTAGACGAGTTTTTAAGCAAATGTTACGTGATAAGCGTACCTTGGCGCTGATGTTTTTGGCACCATTGCTGATTATGACGCTGATGTATTTCTTATTTCAAAACAACACGACGCAATTAGCAAGCTTGGGTGTTCATCATGTAGACCAATCCGTGGTTAACGTGATCGATACCAAAAACGTGACGATTCATCATTATGATAGTTCACAGGCACGGAAAATGATTAAGCAGCATGATCTAGATGGCTATTTGACTCAGAAAAATGGTCAATTGACGATTACTTATTCAAATAGCAATCCAACCAACACGTCTTTAATTAAGGCGAGTTTACAATCAGGATTAGTCAAGTTGAAAATGAAGACGCTGGTGACCGTTACTAAGAAACAGCGCGCGGCCCTTGAATCGCAACAAGCCGCTTTGAAGAAGCTGACAGCAGCCCAGACACAAGCAACGGTGACCAAGCTGAAGACTGCCATTGCACAAGCCCAGGCCCGCGGTGACCAGGCAACTGCTGAGAAATTACAAAAGCAACTCAAGCAAGCCACAGCCACGACGTCTAGTTCGACTCAGTCAGCTAAAGCAACTAGTTATACGACTAAGTCTCATTATATTTATGGTAGTAGTGATTCAACGTTCTTTGAAAGCTTTTTGCCAGCCTTTCTCGGTTTCTTTGTCTTCTTCTTTGTGTTCTTGATTTCTGGCGTTTCACTTTTGAATGAACGCACTACTGGAACCCTAAGCCGGCTACTTGCAACCCCAATTCGACGGAGTGAAATTATTATGGGCTATCTAATTGGTTATGGGGGCTTTGCCATCATTCAGACTGTCCTGACCGTTGTTTTTACAATTACGGTCTTCAAGATTCACTTAGTTGGTAGTATTTGGCTGGTCTTTCTGACTAACTTATTATTAGCGTTAGTGGCTTTGACCTTGGGTATCTTTATTTCCACCTTTGCTAACTCAGAATTTCAAATGATTCAGTTTATTCCACTGATTGTTGTACCACAAATCTTTTTTGCTGGGTTGGTTCCAGTCGATGGCATGGCCAGTTGGTTGCAAGCAATTGCCCACATCATGCCGTTATACTATGGTGCTAATGCGTTGACGGCTGTTGTGACAAAGGGTGCTGGGCTTGGCGATATTGGTGTCAATTTGTTAATATTAGTAGGGTTTATGGTCGTACTAACAATGTTGAATATTGTTGGAATGAAACGTTATCGGAAGGTGTGAGGATATGGAACGACCACGGATACGGGATTATTTTCAACAGGATCTAAGTCAGAATGAAACGATTACACCTAAGCAACGGGCCATCCTCCAGGCAAGTCTCGATTTGTTTGCTGAAAAGGGTTTTGACCAGACCAGTACTAGTGATATTGCACAACGGGCCGGCGTTGCGGAGGGGACGGTCTATCGGCGGTATAAGACTAAGGCTGCCTTACGGGATGCCATCTTAGCACCAATTACCGCGCACATTGTGCCAATCTTAGCGAGTGATTTTTCAGAGGATAAATTACGGCAGCGTTATCCCAGTCTACAGGCATTCGTCACAGCAATTTTTACGGACCGAGTTGCATTTGCTAAAGCTAACGTGAAAGAGTTAAAGGTCATTTTTGAAATGGTAGCTTTTGACACCGAACGACGCGAACAGATTCTTAGCCAGATTGCGCCTAAGATGGTCAAGCAGATGGGAAGTGTCATAAATCAACTAAAAGCAGATCATTTGATTGTGGATTGGCCGAATGATTTGATACTGCAAAGTTTGTTATCGCAGCTATTCGGTTACCTAGCGCAGTTAATGCTGGAATTGCCGGGAACTGAAATTGAGCGCGAACAAGCGTATTTGATTACGGTGATGACCAAAATATTGACCCCGGGTGAACATGATCAAATTACTGGTCAGTGAGCTAACTGTTACTTGATATAAACTAAAGCCACTTCTGTACTTAGCGGTCATTTGAACGCTAAGTACAGAAGTGGCTTTGGTCGTTGCTACGCGTGTTCGTTTGTTAATCTGCTAGTATCGTCATTTTATTCAACAAACTAGTTTGTAACTGGCTGAGTGTGGTCGTCATGTAGACCGGGTAAAGATCTGGGTTGACGAGCCGCTGGGTTGTTCGTGGGAGCTCGGCAAGTTTAGCCTGGGTCGTTGCCTGAATGGTTGTA
>NZ_JAGYGS010000113.1:0-3289 GCF_018991185.1 Lactiplantibacillus sp. 7.2.4 | reverse complement strand
GCAAGGGATTGCCTTAGCTAAGCAGCAGGGTAAATATCATGGGCGTAAACCCCAATACACCCAAGACGATCCCCGCTTGCAACATGCTTTTAAACTTTATCAGGCAGGCATGAGTGATGTCGATGTTGCCCGTAATACAGGAATTAAACGGACAACCTTTATAAGGTATCGAAAGAAATTTAATGTTAAGGTAGATTGTAAATTAAGAGCTTCTTTAAAGTGATTTCATTATGATGTATATGGCATAGTTGCTTTTCTTCGTGTTTAGGCTTACTATTTTGCAGTGCTATATTTCAATAATTAGCGTTGGAGGCAAGCAAATATGAATAAGCAACTAGAACGTGTTTCTTTTGCGGGGGCACTTGTTACTTTAGGAATTGTGTACGGTGATATTGGCACTTCACCATTGTATGTTATGAATGCATTGATTGGTGACGCCGGTAAAATGGGAAATATTTCTCCCAATTACGTGATTGGATCGATCTCGTTGATTTTTTGGACATTAATGATCATTACAACGTTGAAGTATGTTGTCATTGCAATGCAAGCCGATAATAAGCGTGAGGGCGGAATTTTTGCTTTATATGCATTGGTTCGAAAAAATTCAAAATGGTTAATTTGGCCAGCCTTGATTGGCGGGGCGGCCATTTTGGCCGATGGAACATTAACTCCTGCAGTAACTGTGACTTCAGCCATTGAGGGATTAAAAAAACAACACCTTGGCCCTGTGGTGTTTAGTAATTCTCAACATAACGTCTTGATTATCACAACAGTTGTTCTACTCGTATTATTTATGATTCAACATTTTGGAACAGGTATGATTGGGAAATCCTTTGGACCAGTGATGATTTTATGGTTTGGCTTTTTGGCTGTCTTTGGAATCGTTAATCTAATCAATTATCCAATGATATTGAAGGCTATTTCTCCTTATTATGCAATTAGGATACTATTCAGTCCAGTTAACAAAGTGGGAATCTTTATACTTGGAAGTATCTTTTTGGCAACCACAGGAGCAGAGGCTTTATATTCCGATATGGGTCACGTTGGCAAGCAGAATATTTATGTAACATGGCCACTAGTATATAGTACCCTATTTTTAAATTACTTAGGTCAAGGTGCTTGGATAATTAGACATGCAGGTGATACTGCTTACAGGAACTTATCGAACTTAAATCCTTTTTATGAAATGCTCCCCGGAACTTGGCGCCTAGTTGGCATTTTGCTAGCCACACTCGCTGCAATTATTGCCTCTCAAGCGTTGATTACGGGTTCTTACACTTTAGTCGATGAAGCAATTGGCTTAAAATTTTTACCTAGAATGGTTATTAGACATCCAAGTAATATAAAAAATCAAATTTATATTGCAACTGTTAACTGGATACTATGTATAATAACAATTAGTGTAGTCTGGTTCTTTGGTAGTTCACAAAAAATGGAGGCCGCGTATGGTTTAGCGATCACTATTACCATGCTTATGACTACTGTGCTTTTGCATGAATTCTTAAAGAAACACCTGGCTAAGGGAACAGCACTTATAATTGCCTTGTTTTTTGGTTTTATTGAGTTAATCTTTCTAATTTCAAGTTTGGTTAAGTTTATTCATGGCGGTTATGTTACGTTAACAATCATGTTGGGCATTCTTTATATTATGTGGCTTTGGTACTTTGGAAATAAACGAAGAGAACATTATGAGAAAGAAAGCGAGTATGTTTCACTTCTTGACTATCGTGATCAACTCTCTAAATTAAGCGCAGACAATACAGTACCTTTGTTCACGACTAACTTAGTGTATATGACTAAAATTAAGGGTGATTACCAAATTAAGCGTAGCACCATGTATTCTATTCTCGACAGACAACCTAAAAGAGCTAAAGTTTATTGGTTTGTTACAGTCAATGAAACCAATGCACCTTATGAAAGTAATTATACAGTTGATTTACTTGAGACGCATAATGTTGTTAACGTTCAACTTTACTTAGGGTTTAGGAAATCTCAATCCGTTAGTGTCTATTTACATCAAATTGTAAATCATCTAGTGGAACAAGGTATTTTAGAACCACAAATACCCACGTATTCAACAGAGCGACAACGGAAAGTCGGCGACTTTAAGTTTGTTATTATAAAGGAACAACCAGCAGATTTAATTGTCAATGATAAGTTAAGCTCGTTAGATAGAAGATTGATTGGCGGGCGCATCTATTTGCAGAAAATTACGGCCTCACCTATTTCATGGTATGGTTTGGAGTTTAGCAATGTCATAGAAGAAAGTTCTCCGTTATTTATTACTCAAGATCAGGATCAATACTTAATCCAAAAGAAAATTTATCATCGAGGCAGATTAAGTAAGACTGAAAAATGAGTATGCAGTAGTTTAAGTGCAACAACTAAGTTAGAAAAATTATATTTAGTTTTAGGTAGATTGTAAAATTAACCTTCAATGCATATTAATAATATTTCTAACGTTCATAATGAGTTTGAATCAATTTATTATAATAAGAATTATAAATAGTTTATCGACAGATTTTAGAGTTTCTATTAACCCGAGCCAATCAACGATGCTGCTAAACCGGTTCAGGCTGGTCAAACAGAGGCTACTAATTTTGTAGATCAATGGTTGCCTCGAACTGATGAAACTGACCAACGACATATGACACTGAGGGGCTTATTACTATTAGCCATGAGTAGTTTGTTATAACTCTTCGGAATGACTCAGCGGCAGTACAAAGAATAGGATGATATTATATGCTAAATCAGCAGCAAATTAAGAACCAGTTTGAGAGCTTAACAACCCTGCAAGCTATTCAGAATCAGGCATACCAGATGTTAGTGCAAGGACTGGCCAAAACTGAATTTTCAATGCGTGAGTGGGGAATATTAGTCTATCTTGAACAACATGGGCAAGCTACTGCTAGTGAATTAGCTGATGCATTCACGGTCACGCGCACACTAATTTCCAGGAATACTTGGCGATTGATTCAAGATAATTTAATTCAATCACAAGTGAATCCAAATGATCGACGAATTGTTTGGCTATCTTTGACTGTTAATGGCCAAGAAAGGGTCCAGGAAGGTGTTCGGCAAGTGCAAGCGAACTTAAAAGCTTTCAACCAGAGTCACGATCTGGAGAAGTTGACTAAACAAGTGGAAACTTTGTCACAACAACTTGCTAGGATAAATTAAAGTTTTTTCAAGATAAGTCAAGATGTACTAATGTAAATAAAGATCAGTCTGTTAAAATCTTTGGGTTTTGGCAGACCGGTCTTTTATTGAAATGAAGAAAATTTAAACA
>NZ_JAGYGS010000112.1:0-3344 GCF_018991185.1 Lactiplantibacillus sp. 7.2.4 | reverse complement strand
TGTCATTAAAACGGACTGATTAGCCCCGCTGGTATGGCACTTGACATGGGACATCGACGCCATCTTGTAAGGTGACAAGATAGAGCTGGTCTAAGACAGCGGGTCCCCGAGAATGATTGCTGCCCCAGGTGGTTAATAAGTGGTTCAACCGGCTGGCAACTTGATGATGATCCATCACGCAATCCAAATCCTGTGCGGCTTTAGCTAAGGCTTCAGATAATTCAGGAATTGCACGTACTTCAGGATCACTGTACGCCACGTCGATTGCCCGAGTCAAAGCGATGGCATTTTCATTTTTGAACATGTTTCCCCATCCCTTTCGCGTTATGATGACCAATTGTGGTCTACTGCTAACTTAAGTATAGCGCTACTGAGGTGAGTTTCAAGTCGAAAATGTAACCGCTATCACACGTAATGGCAGTGTCGGATTGCATTTAATGAGCCAACGTGTTATATTGTAATAGATAAATAGAACACTAGGGAGGCCAATCAGTTGAAATTCGATGACAAGGTGCCGATTTACTATCAAATCAAGCAACACATGTATCATGAAATGATTGACGGGTCATTGCCACCGGGGGCTAAGTTGCCTGCGGTTCGGCAATTGGCGGTAGATTTGACCGTTAATGTCAATACGGTTCAACGGGCCCTCAGTGAGATGATTGCAGAGGGAACGCTGACGTCACAGCGTGGTAAAGGTAATTTTGTGACGGATGACCCAGAGAAGATTGCCCGATTACAATCGGAATTAGTGACCAAGCAGTTAGCACTAGCTTATCAGCAGTTGCATGCTTTGAATTTGAATGATGCCGACATCATTCAGCGCATGCAACGATATATTGAACAGCGGGAGGATGATGCAAATGGCAACATTGACGCTTAAAAATGTCGCGTACAAGCACAATCAACGGCAGATTTTACAAGATGTACAATTAGTACTTTCAGCAGGAAAAATCGTCGGCTTGTTAGGTGAAAACGGGGCTGGGAAGACGACTCTGATGCGGCTCATCATGGGAACGGCGAAAGGCCGCGGTGAGATTCGGGTCAACGGTGAAGCTGGCGTGGTTGCCCGTAAACAACACATCAGTTTTACGGACCACCTCAGCGGATTTAGTACCGGCATGAAATTAGAACAGATTGCGAAATTTTATGCCAGTGTTTATCCAGACTTCGATACAACTCGGTATCAGGAAATGGTGGCGTTCTTGGAACTCGACGCTCAACAGAAATTAGGCGAGTTGTCCAAGGGGACCCGAGAAAAGCTGATTATTGCGCTGACGCTGAGTCGTCAGGCGGCCGTTTATTTACTGGACGAGCCATTCAGTGGTATCGACAGCATGAGTCGTAAGAAAATCATCAACAGTATTATTAAGTGGACCCCTGATGAGGCCATTCTGCTTATCAGTGACCACTATGTCAGTGAAATTGCGCCGATCTTAGACGAAATCGTGGTCGTCAAAGACCAAACGATCACGTTGCATCAGGCGACTGATGAGATTCGTGATCGGTATGGTATCGAATTAGAAGACTATTATGAACAGTTATATACGGGAGGTGCGACGGATGACAAATAGTTGGTCACTTTTTAAGGCACTCAGCTGGCCACGGTTCAAACAAATGAATCTCCTGGTGGGTGTTGAAATCATTGCAGTCTTGGTCACGAGTCTCTGGACCGCGATCAAAGGAAACTTTTCGGGTGCAACGTTATTTTACAATTTAAGCGCCTGGATGATTTTGCCACTGGCCGTCGGGTTTATTTTGTTGGCAGTCGCTAATGAGAAGACGTTACGGTCGGGGACCTTCCAGTTGTTGCCCGTCAGCGATTGGAAGATGTATACGATTAACTTGGTGGCGTCACTTGCCAATATTATTTATGTTTGGCTCTTGCAAGTGGTTCTGATGGGAATCACCATTGGTATCGGTTGGCAGGACTTGATGGGTGGGCTAACGGCAACTTCAATTCTTTTCAGTCAGTTTAGTGCCAGCGGTGTAACGAAGTTCGTCCTCGGCACGTTATTAGTCCTCGTGCTCGTCACCTTGTTGATTTGGAGCACGATTGCGACTTGCCACTTTATTACTAACGCGGCGAAGGGCTTCTTACCGAAATTCCGTCAGCAGTTTGTGAACGTGATTATTACGGTCGTCGTTATTTACGTGGCCTTCCGCTTAGCCAGTCTCCTCATGAATATGATTAGTTATTTATCGAGTCAATTGGTCAATCAGGGGCAGGTCGATTCCCTATGGGTTGGCAGCTTGATTATGCTGATCGTCATTCTGGTTGAAGGCGCGATTAATGTCTTTATGCAACACAAATGGGTTGAACCAACGCTGAACTAACTGAAAACGAACCGCAAAAGCCACTGCGAACTGACCGCATCACGCGGTTGGATTCGCAGTGGTTTTTTTGGACTGGTCAATCAGTCTGAAATTAACGTGACCGACTGACTTGCGATTAAAAGCGTCTAAACAACTTTGGCGCCCAGACTGTTTTTAAAGTGACGTAAGGCCCATTCGTGTCCATCCGCATCAAAACTAGCGACAGCGTCTTGATGAATCACGAGTTGATAGCCTAAATTGTAAGCATCGACGGCAGTGTGTAGCACGCAAATGTCGGTGCAGACACCAACTAAGTGCAGCGTATCGACGTGGCGTTCCCGTAGTCGTAAGTCCAAATCGGTACCAGCAAACGAGCTGTAACGAGTCTTGTCGAATTGCCAGACTTGATCATCGGCTTGATGCTTATCGAACCAAGTCTTCAAGGGGCCATACAGTTCACGACCCCAGGTGTTGCGAACGTTATGCGGTGGAAAGAGGCGACTTTCCGGATGATACGGGTCGTTAGGCGTATGGACGTCGGTTGGGAGTAACACCCAGTCACCATTATCAGCCATTTTTTCGGCAAGTTGAACAATGGTCGGCGCGAGCACCTGTCCCGGTTTGCCACAAGTCAAGGCCCCGTCGTCGGCCACAAAGTCGTTGGTATAATCAATAATGAGTAACGCTTGATTGGTTGCCATTGTGCGATTACCTCCCTTAAGATGGCTTTACTCTAAACAACTTCACGGGGCCTGTCAATCATTAAGGGTGGGGGAGTAAGTGCGTCATAAGTGAATTAATGTGGGCTAGGCATTTACAGTAAGCAAGGCAGCGAGTTGGATGGTCGCCAATATAATTTTATCGATAATTATATTGTCAATGGTTGGGGGAATTCGTTGGCGTGGTCGTAAACTGCTTAGAACCTGTTTAAAATCTTCTTAGGAGTAATACCAGAAACGCTAAGATAACCATTTGACGACTTGAATTGAGTTTACGCTCACAGTTCTTCCAAAGTCGTCGACATTTAC
>NZ_JAGYGS010000111.1:0-3467 GCF_018991185.1 Lactiplantibacillus sp. 7.2.4 | reverse complement strand
TAAGTATGTTTTGAGTGCTTCAGGATTTAACACCGTGATGCCGGCACCTGAGACTTGGACGATGCTGGCTTCCTTGAGCTTCTTAATATTCCGCGACATATTGGTAGGGTTCAACGCAATCAGCCGGGCAAGATTCTTCTGACGGATTGGAATCAAATTATCACTCGGGTGGTGTTCATCCAGATAGTAATTCAGAAAAGTGACGAGACGTTGCATGCCTGATGAAGTAATCAATTGGCTAATATCATTTAGATAATAGTTCATGTGTTTGAGATAACTCTGGTTGAGTTGCTTGGCGAAAGTGCGATGCTGCTCGGCGTAGTTAGCGAGTAGTGTGTTGTCATAACACCATAGGGTACTGGGTTGGACGAAGCGGAAAATCAACTCATCTTTTGTCGGCATTGATGCTGAAAATAGTGGTGGAAATAATGTTTGCGGGCCATAGGCGACCAATGCGTGGGCTTCGCCATCCGGCAACAATAGGATTTCAACGACTCGTCCGGAAACGATGAAGTAAGTTTGATTGGTCAGCGAGATTTCCTCATTTGCAGCAATCATTTTCTGGGTGTGCGGTAATTTTAGTAAGTCGTCTTTAAAATCTTGGTAATCCTGTTGAATAAAAAATTCCATATTAAATAATTCCCCCAACAATTGTCTTAAGATAATTTTTAATACCTGCCACCGGGTTAAACTAAGTCTTGTAATTTGATAGGAGGAACTTAATTATGACAGAAAAATTCACACAAAACATCCCTGCTAACGCGGCAACGTTGCCGTACTATAAGTATTATTTACAAGACATGGCGAAAGTCGATCCAACTGCACGAAAGAAGATGGTGCAAGCCCCAATCAATCCAAAAGATGCGACCCCGGTGCAAGACCGCAATGATTTATTGAAGCCAGGTTACTTGAAGACTGAGGTCGGTTATTGCCAAATGCCGGATGGGACCGCGTTCATGGCGAACCACTTAAAAATGCCGAACGTGACGGCAGAAATGTTACATTGGTGGTTTGCTTGGCATGGCCTAGAATCAATGCGTTACGTCATTTGGAATAAGGATGATCATTACGATGTCGTCGTCAAAAATGGGACTGAGGCGCAACTGAAGGACCAATCAATTCCGATGGTCGAACGAATTTACGGTGTTTCTCATACAGTTACCGAAGATACTGGTTTTGGCCCTGAAAAAATCGATATTAATTTCAAAAACCCGGTCGATTTGGGCTATGACCCACAACTGCTGGCGCAAAGCGATTCAGATATTGTGGCGGCCGCCAATGGTGAGACGGCCCTGATGTTACACGTGGTTCGCCCCGTCGATGGTGGGATTGAATTACGCAGTCGCTTCTGGCTAGGCTGGAATGTCGATCTGCAAACGCATGAACCTGTTTGTGTAATTCCTGATGATGCCAAAATCGACGGTGAAGTTGCCAAACGGCTCGGGTTGCATAACATCAAGGAAATGACCAACCTAGCTCAAATTTTACCAAGTCTTTACGCTGAAAACAAAGATAAGTTCTAAATCGGCGGGTGGTGAATGACAATCAAAACTAGCAGTCAACACGTGATTCAAACGGTGACGACAGCCATCTTCATTGCCGTTATCCCGCCATTGTGGGCGGTGCTGAGCCCCAAATTTGGGGTCGAGACTGGCGCTGTGGCGCTAATTTCTGCCGGCCTGTTCACTGCAAAAGGAAATGACCCTAAGAAAGCCTTGCCGATTATTTTAGGCTTGTTGATTGGGATTCCTTGGGGGATGGTGGCACTGAAGCTGACGGCGTTGCCGGGTAGTCCATCCATGAATCAATTTTTAAGCCTCTGTATTTTGGGCGCAGTCAGTGTTGTAGTCTGTGGCTTGACGGTCGTGGGCCGGTTCGTGGATGCGACGGCTTGGCTATCCGGCTGGGCGATTACGATTCTGGTCTTAGGTCATGAAACGATGACCAGCTGGCATTGGCTGCCGCTACAGCTAGCCTTGTCCATGCTTGTCGGCGTGTACTTAATTGGCGTCGGTGGTGTCGTCTTTAATAATTGGTTCATGAAACATGATAATAAGTAAAATTGATGTGCTGGCTTCAGCGGATGACTTAGTTCATCCGCTGAGGCTTTTTGCTTGTGATGTAGTACTGCCACTGATTAGTCATCGTTGCAAGCAACCGGCCGTCATCGCGTACTGATTTGCACACTAACCAACGTTTGGCCCGTACACACCACAATGGTAGAATAAAAGTCTACGATGGTACAAACATTGGACAGAATGGGGGAAAACGTCAAATGAAAGCTTATCGACGCGTCCAAATAATCACAGGAGGCTATTTAGCGGTCTATCTCGCTGCACTTTATTTATCAACCGGTGTACATACCGGATTTAAGTTGGATAGTGATCAATTGATTGGGTATGTGACTTGTGGTATTTTGGCCGGTTTACTGGGGGTATCGGCAGTGGTGAAGACAGGGTTACAGCGAAAAATCTGCGCGCTATTACTATTATTGTGTTGCGGGACGCTGTTGCTTTTCGCACGCTATAGCGTGATTAGCTTCAATGAAGCATTTTGGTATTTTATTGGGGTGGTTTATTTGTTACCGGTGGTTATATTGGTTGATGTGGTTGAATTTATGTTTGCGGGTGCTCGGGAAAGTACGGATGAGCAAGGCTGATTGATTGAAGTTGGTTAAGAATAAGACTACTTGATCCATTACCGGACTGATTTACGTTATGAAAATTCAAAAATCCGTTCCAACAATAGGATGAAGCACCTATTCAAGATAAAAACGAATTGAGGTTAATGATTTGGAAATCAAAGAAGTTGCACAACGCTCAGCAAAGATTCGTGAACAATATCATCAATTGGAAATGAAGCAAGACGGCCATCCGTGGACCACTGAGCAAGATGCACTGGCCTTCTTGACGGATGCAGCGTTAGTTGGTCGGCAAGTCATGGCTCATCAAGGTAGCTGGCCAGATGGTCAAGACCAGCAGTTACTTGCGGACAAAATTGGTGAATCAATCTGGTGGTTAAGCGTCTTGGCTGATGCAAATGAAGTTGATTTGGACCAAGCGGTGACAAAATTTTAGAACGATAAGGCGTCACAGCTTAAGGGGTAGAGCGACAGCTGTTGGGCAGATAGGCTGGTCGGGGACGCAAGGCGTTATCGGTGATTTATTTGGCGGCTAATTAATCGTCGCGACATGGGCTAACCGTCATAGCAGCAGATACAGTCCAATAAAGAGTCTAGTGATTTCATTGAAATTGCTAGGCTTTTTTAGTGACTCGATATACCAAAGCATCAGGTGTGAAATACCGCATCGCTTCAGCAATAAACAAATAAATATGTATATAGTCCTTAATGGCCAAATCCAGCCATGAACGTGCTGATTTTGTTTAGCACATCAAATTAATTGATGAAAATTAGGATGCAAAAACGTTTGTTATGGAAATGGTGGGATGAATACTTAATTTTAAAA
>NZ_JAGYGS010000110.1:0-3491 GCF_018991185.1 Lactiplantibacillus sp. 7.2.4 | reverse complement strand
CCCAAATTTGCGAGTTGGTAAACAACACTTATTAATTGTGCACGTTGTTTTATTTGGCATGGCAAACTTTTTTGTTTTTGATTTCGCGAATCACCTGTACAACGGGGTTGAGAATGGTACAATAGATATTAGTACTTGATAATAGTTCTAAAGTAAGAAGGAGGAGTTTTTGATGCAGACAACTGGTCAAAACACAACGTTAACCGGACGGCGGCGGTTCTGGTTCATCTTCACATTACTGTTGGGGACTTGGACGATGTCA
This sequence comes from Lactiplantibacillus sp. 7.2.4, assembly GCF_018991185.1. NCBI lineage: Bacteria > Bacillati > Bacillota > Bacilli > Lactobacillales > Lactobacillaceae > Lactiplantibacillus > Lactiplantibacillus sp. 7.2.4. Next base: position 3,229 of record NZ_JAGYGS010000110.1, on the reverse strand, counting down.
ATCAGTCAATCATCACTATCGACCGTCTACCCGACGTTTATGCGTGATTTCGGCATTTCAGCGTCGACGGTTCAATGGCTGACGACGGGCTTTATGTTGACGATGGTCGTCATGATGCCCATTAGTCCATGGTTACTCAATAATATTGGTTTTAAGAAATTATTCTTAGCGGTGCTGGTCCTATTTGATGCCGGTTCCATAATTATTTACTTTGCACCCAGTTTTGGTGTCATGATGATTGGGCGGTTGATCAAAGCGACCGCTGTCGGTGTGCTATTTCCGTCATATCAATCAATTTTACTCACGATTACGCCAGAAGAGAAGCGTGGTAGTACTATGGGGGTCGCTGGGCTAGTCATGGGGTCAGCGCTCGCCTCAGGGCCCATCATTTCAGGGGTCGTTCTGAAGTTTACCGATTGGCACGGCCTGTTTATGGTCTTCATTACCGTTGCGACATTACTGATTTTAATTAGTTTTGCGACGATCAAGGATGTGATGGTGAATAAGCCATCGAAATTAGACCTGATTTCAATCGTCACGTTACTTGGTTTTGCTGGGATTTTGTACGTGGTTAATGAAATTGGTAAGGCTGGCGTGAACTGGACCTATGCATGGATTTTATTGATTATTTCCATCCTGGCAGTGGCCTACTTCACGTATCGGCAATTCCATTTGGAAACCCCATTACTGGAGTTACGAGTTTTAAAGACGTTTAACTACGACTTAGCCATTTTCCTGACTGCAATTTCGTATGTTGCCCTGATCGTGGTCACGATTATCTTCCCACTGTACTATCAAGGTGTTCTGAAGGTTTCACCGTTCGTTTCAGGGATGTCACTGGTTCCTGGTGCGGTGCTCCTCAGTATCTTGAACCCGTTGACAGGGAAACTCGCTGAAAAGATCGGTTATAAGCAAATTATGTTATTGGGAATGGCGATGATCGTCTTGGGCTGGCTGATTTTAGCGTTGGTCAATGCCAAGCTCAACTTGCTCACGATGATTCTGTTGGCAGCCTTGATTGAAGGTGGCAATGCCTTTGTCATGATGCCAGCGGTTACCCTCGGTGCCAACTCATTGCCAGACGAGCTGATTTCACATGGAACGGCCGTTATTACGACGGTTAGACAGATTCTGGGCTCAGCTGGTGTCGCAGTGGCGACCTTGGTTCTCTCTAACGTGACTCTGGCTCAAAAGCAAGCTGGCGCTTCGACATTAGCCGCTAATTTGACCGGGTACCACACCGTCTTTTGGATGATGCTCGGAATCGAAATCGTTGGGCTAGTTCTCGCGTTATTGTTGCGTGATGGGCGGAAACAGGCTTGATGCGGTTGCTAGTGGTGCTTAAGCTGAGGGCGTAGACGCGCTTTGTTCATATAGCTAAATCTGGCAATAGTCGATTGTTCAGAGTATGCTCAGATTTTCAAAACTAAACAACAGGTTGTGATCAAAAATGGTTCATGTCATTTGCGTCACAACCAAAATAAGGCCATCAATCTCATCTCCTGGGATTGATGGCCTTATTATTTAACCACTTATTTCTTCGCGGCTTTCTGAATCTTTGCCAACTGGTTGTATTGGCTGAGCATCCAGCTTTCATACGTCTGGTTGGCTGGCAGAGTTTCAGTCACTTTGAGGACTGGAACGTCGTATTGTTTAGCTAATTTGACCATGTTCGTGACTAGGTTACTGTCACTTTGGGTGTTTTCAACAAAGAAGGCGATGCGGTGGTGCTTGATGGCCTGTTGCATTTGCTGAATATCCTTCGGGGACGGGTCGGTGCCTTCCTCGATGGCCCGGGCAAAATGATTGTTCGTGATGTGATAACCCATTGCCTTGAGTGAATAATCGAAGACGGGTTCACTGACTGCGACGCGCTGACCCTTAGCTTGCTGTTTCAGTTGCTTGATTTTGGTTGTAATGGCCCGAGTGCTAGCCTGATATTTTCGGGCTTGCTGGTAAAAGTAACGCTTGTGTTGCGGCTGAATCTTCGACAGGTCCGCCGCAATTTTGGTAGCTAACTTGGGCATCGTCGTGGGATCGTACCAAACGTGTTCGTTGGCGCCGTCCGCCTTCTTGGCAACCGAGGTGCCGACGTTGATGACGCGGGCACTGGCTTGCTTGTTGACGGTTAACTTTTCCATCCAGTCATCGTAGCCGAGGCCGTTATAGATGATGAGCTGCGCGCTACTGGCTTGTTTGGCCGTATTAACGGTTGGCTCGTAGTCATGGGGATCGACACTGGGACGGTCGATGATGGCCGTGACTTTACCATACTTGCCCGCGACCGCCTTGGCCGTTTGACCATAAAAATCGAGACTAGTCAGAATATTGATTTTATTATTGCTCGTTTGACTTGATGTGGTGGTGCTTTGGCAGCCTGCTAATAAGCTACCGATGCCTAATAGCAGGATCAAAAACAGCCATCTACGTCGCTTAATCATGTCTTGTTACCCCATTCTCTTTAAATCGTAACCATTACTGTTCACTTTACAGAAAGAAGCTTGGTGCGTCAAGTGTTTAAGATAAACTTTAGCCTAGTTTGAAAGTGGCAAATAACTGATGAAAGCTGGTAAAATAGGCGTACTTAGAATACGGAAAGTGGGGGTTGAGATGATATTTACGATTGTGATTTTACTATTATTAGTCAGTGCCATTTTCCGAGGCTTCCACCGCGGATTCGTGATTGAAATGTTGCACCTGATTGGGACTGTGGTGGTCTTGCTGTTTGCACGGTTGCTCTATCAACCAGTGGGCGCAGCAATCAGTAATTTACTGACTGGCTTGAATTTAATTGAGGGTTCAGCCATGAGTACCCTAATTATTAATCTGATTGCCTTCTTCGTGTTGATTTCGCTGGGGTGGTCCGTGATTCGGTTACTTGGGCGCGTCTCACGCAGCATTACCTGGCTACCAGTCATCAAACAAGTGAATAGTGTTGCCGGTGGTGCGGTCGCGTTTGTGATTACGTACCTGGTTATTTTCGTCGTACTATCCCTAGCCAACTTGGTCAAGACTGATTTTATCCAAACACAGATGAACAACTCACCGTTAGCGACATATATTGTCAAACAAACGCCGGGATTGACGAGTCAGTATCTAAGTCATCTAGTCAATTTCGACGACGGAACAACGACATCTGACTCATAAGCGTCGAGAGCACGTATTGCGCTAGTTAATTTGTCATGAATTATGGTTAAAACGTGCCAAGTTGGTGTCCTGTTCGTCAGCC
>NZ_JAGYGS010000011.1:0-88362 GCF_018991185.1 Lactiplantibacillus sp. 7.2.4 | reverse complement strand
GCAGATTTAAGCCGACAACCCACGTCTTAAATACTGGTCTTTCACGCTGGCTGCATTATTGACGAAACATGTTCGGGTCAGACTGGGACTTCCGGTTAGCTACGCCAGAACGCCAAGCGGAAATGCACCGCTTAACGCTCTAGCTAGGCTAATCCTCAGTCCCAACCCGTCTGAACCTCACACTCTGCAAAACACTTGGCCTTGCCCAAAATACCTTCCAGCCGGGATGGTATTCGAAAGGCGGACATGTGTGAGCTCAACTTTTTGTTGAATTAGTCGTTGGTTCCTTGATACAGGGTCATTTTGACAATCCCTGTCAGAGTGATTCTAAAAACAGCTAAGCTTTTTACCTAATACTTTAAAGCTTCTGATAAGCAGCTTCACTAAACTTGTCAGAATTTTCTCCAATCGTATGAGATAGCAAAGTCTCAAATTATAAACGAAGATAATTGTATCGACTAAATTCAAGACTAATGTCCGTTGAATCTTGCAAATAAAATTCAACTGATTTTTTCAGTGATTGAGTGTGATAAAGCATTATTGAGACCAATTAAAAGTTTACCTGAAGGACCAGTCACTTAATATTCAGTGGTCAATTGCACCCAGATAGGTGGCTGTTCATCTGTCATTCGAGCGGGTTCCCGACTGTAGGGGCTGGCGGACAATGCTCAAGGGCGAAATTCTTCTTGTCTGGGTGGGGTTCCCGGGCTAGAAGAAGACTCGTATTTGAAATTGCGCAGTGGGTTTCTGCGTGAGTTCAAATCGATGTCCGCCCTGTTCCAGCGTTGTCAGCCGGCCCCGGAGGTCGGAATATGGCGCGCCTCGGCTGACGAACAGGAATCTAAACTGGCATGATTTAATCAGGATTTATGACCAATTAACTAGCACAATGCATATTTTCAATGTCTGCCCCGCACTAACCATAAATCGTCTTGAGTGCCGATATATCGGCATGCGATAAGGTCGTTTGGCCTTGATCAAATGGGTACATCACCGAGTCAAGTTGGCGACTATGGTCTAATCCCAGCGCATGGCCGACTTCATGAACGGCAACTGAGGTGGCGACCGCCTCCGGATAAGCCGTATTCAGTCGTGCCTGGCCATGATTGAGCGTCTTAACGACCGCATACGTGACGGTCGGACCACCCTGACCAAGTTCAATGCTGCCGTTTGCATGCGATTGTTGTTGCTGATACGTTCCCAAGGTTAATGAATTACGCGTCAAGCTCGGTTTGCCGGGTCGTAACTGGACTAATCCTGTCTGGTTATAGGTCTGAATTGCCGTATGAAAGACCCGTTTGACCGGCTTAGGCGTTGCTTGTTCAAAATGATAGACGTACTTTGATGATAATCGCTGCCGGGCAACCAACGAATTAACCGGGGTGGTTTCCCGACTAATCGTCACGTTTGAGGCCGTTTTTGGGGCCTCAACGAGTGACCGCAATGGCTGAATCATCCGCTGTAACTCATTGATGACGGTCGCTGGCAACTTCCGGACCGACTGTGGTCGCAGTAGCGCCGACTGTTGTGAGCGCACCAAATTGCCATGACTGAGACCCCAACCACCGATAACTAGCGTCCCCATGACGACTAGGACTCGCCAGTGCTTCATGAAAAACCTCCTTGTATGCTTGCCATCCGCAATATTGTCGTGACCGCGATTTCTAACTTAATCTCGTCGACGGCATTGCAGACTGTTTCCAATATTAAATGGCTTGTTTCGTTGGTCGAATGACCATTTCGTTAACAGCGACGGATTCTGGTGCATTAATAGCAAAAGCCACTGCTTGTGCGATATTGACTGGGTCAATTCCCAATTGTTTTTCTATATCGATTTCCGCTTGCTGATGTGTCTTGTCAGCGATGGACTGATACAGCTCAGTTGCCACGCTCCCTGGAGAAATCAGTGTCGTTCGAATGTTATTCTGATACTGTTCTTGTCGCAAGCCTTCCATAATGGCACGCACCGCAAATTTTGACCCACTGTAAACGACGTGGTCTGGAACAGCGACGTGCCCCGCAACGGAATCAATCGCCAAGATATGACCATGCTGCTGTTTGATCATGGTTGGGAGGACCGCCGCAATCCCATTCAGCACACCAGTAACGTTGACATCCAAGATTTGTTGCCATTCATCACGTGCACCCACACTCATTGCATTTACCGGCATAATCCCGGCGTTATTATAAAATGCGTCGACCCGCCCGAAGCGATCGAGGGCAGTTTGAACTAACGCTTGGACATCCTCATAGTTGGTCACATCCACTTGTTGTGGCACAATCGTTGCATTTGGTAACGCCTGCTTGAGTGATTCCAATCGTTCTAATCGGCGCGCACCAATGACTAATTTGGCGTGCTGTTGCGCCAAAACTTTGACAGTTGCGGCACCGATCCCACTGGAAGCACCAGTAATAATAATCACTTTCTCACTTATACTCATCACTTTTATCCTCTCTTGTCTGTGAAGCAAACATTGACTGATAAATTGTCCTAAACTTAAACGACGTCTCATGACGCCAGGTTAGTTGTCCGCTCTGATGATTGCTCATCAAAGCCCAATGTTTAACTCACCGATTGCCTATTATCATAACTGCCGGTCTTAATAATGTTAAATACTTATTGAATATGGAATTACCATACTTTTGGCTATACTTAATGCTAGTCGCTGCCACCTTTTTGCATGGTTTAGCGCCAACCGCAGACAACTAAGCGTCCTCGTATATTAAGTGTAGACAAACAATTTTAGTCCATTTTAAAGTTTGAACGTTGCGTGCTATCCTAATTACGACCAAGACTCATCCGCATTTCATGAACAACCACCTTGTGATTCATTTTTACCCGGCATCACGTCACCTAAATCCGAAGATGTCGACTATCACGTATCTTTTAATCAAATGCTCACCCAAAACTAATTTTTAATAACCATCATAACGATTGTACACAAAAATGTGAAATACCTTTTTAACATGGCCTTACATTACTTTTGGGTATGGTTAACATCGTGTCGAACACCACGGTCAGATAAGGCACAAAGTACTCGGCCATCTATCTGGCCAGACTAAAAGTCCCACGCCAAAGCTTAGCTTGACGTGAGACTTTTAGCATGAGACACAAATATGTCAATATCAATTTACTTTAATTGCATTCGGTCTACTGCAGCTGTGCTAATTGTCAGCCACTGAACCCAATCAACATATGGAAATTCACTTAGGCCGTCAACGAATCGTCCATCAACACGATCACCTTACCAAAACTCTCAGTCGCTTGTAGGTAGGCGTGCGCAGCTGGCACATCCTTGAACGCAAAGACACGGGCGGGTTGTACATCGACGTGGTAATCGCGAATAAAATCGAACAACGCCTGAAGCTTAGCCTCGGAAACGTCACCGGACGAGAAGCCGGTCAAATAGCCATTGTTTGGAATATCACTGATTGGATCAAAGTCCGGAATCGTCCAGACACCACCTAACTCACCCGTGACGTTGACGATTCCGCCATCATTCAGATGTTGCAACGAATCTTTAGCGCTAAGTGGCCCAATCAGATCGATAATCTTGTCAAAATTTCCCGTGGCAGCTGGTAGTTTAGCTGAATCTGGTGCCACGATGACAGCATCAAACCCTGCAGCTAGTAACGCCGACTCTTTGGCAGCCCGGCGCGTCGTCCCAGTCACGGTCAGCTTCGGATTGAATGCCTTGATCAACTTAAGCGCCGCAACTCCGACTCCGCTGGTTGCCGCCCGAATCAAGACGGAATCAGTTGCTTGTAAGCGTAAACTATTGAAAATACCAAAGGCCGTGTAATACGTTTCCGGCGTCGCCACTAATGATGCTAACGGCAAGTCCGTTTGAATCGGATAAACCTGACTGTTGGGGAGTAAGACGTATTCGGCGTAACTGCCATCGTACGCACGCCCCATCTCACCCATAATAGAGACGACGCGCTGCCCTGGCGTCAACTGGTCGGGCGCACTGGTCTCATCCACGACACCCACGACTTCGATACCTAAAATCCGCGGCAACTGCACACTGGGTGACTTGCCCTCGCGCGTAAAAATTTCAGAATGATTAATACCAAAACCTAATACTTTGACCCGGGTCCACCCTGGTTTAACAACTGGCTTCGAAACGATCGTCAGTTCAAGTGCTTCGGGACCACCGAGATGATTAACAACGTATGCTTGCATGATAAGATTGCTCCTTTTCATTATTCTACTCATTACTATTTTAATAAATGGTGCGCTTTAAGATAGTGCTTGGCAACTGTTGCTGCTTTCTGATGTTGGACCGTTACTTGATAATTCATCGTTTGCATATCAGTTGTCGATATCCTGCCCGCTAATTTTTTCAATGATCGAACGATTTGCGGGTGCTGGGTCATAAAGCGCTTGGTCATCAATGGTGCACCTTGATATGGTGGGAAGAAATGCTTGTTATCCGTCAATAATACCAGGTGATACTTCTTAATTTGAGGATCAGTCGTATAGGCATCCGTCACGTCAACTTTACCCTTGGCAAGTGCTTCGTAGCGCAAGGCTGGCTCCATTGTTCGAACCGATTTAAAGTTAAGACCGTATGTCTTTTGTAGTCCCGGATACCCATCAGATTGTTGATAGAAATCGGGGTCAAACGCGGCCCTCAATTGTGGGTAGCGCTTTAAGTCCGCATAAGTCCGCAAATGATATTTTCTAGCAGTGGCCTGCGTCACGGTAATCCCGTAGCCATTTTGATAACGCATCGGCTTTAAATAAGCCATCTGATACTGTTTTAATAACGCCTGCTTAGCGGTCTGATAAGTCACATTTGGATCAGCATTCAACTTGGTGTGTCCTTGGACCAAGGACTGGAGCACCGTACCGGTGAATTCTGGATAAATATCGATTTTATGGCTCTGCAATGCCTTAAACAAAAAGCTGGTCCCACCGAAATTTGGTTTGAGCGTCACCTTGACGTTCGGATTATCTTGCTCGATTAAATCCTTGTACATATTGATTAGAATCTCAGGCTCACCACCCATTTTACCAGCAATCACCACATTTTCTACTTTTGGCGTCATCAGCTTTTTAACACCGACACCACCAGCGATGATCATGGCCAACACCATAATACCAATAATCATATGTTTCACTGGAACTCGGACCAAAATCCGAATCAACGCACTCGCAACTAACGCCAGTACCGCAGATAGGACGGCACCCACAATTAACGCATTATTATTGTTAGTCTGAATACCTAAGATAATGTATGTTCCCAGTCCACCACCACCAATTAAAGCAGCCAAAGTCGCGGTCCCAATGACCATCACAACTGCAATCCGGATGTCCGAAATAATCATCGGCATGGCCAAGGGAAATTGAACTTTAAATAATTTAAATCGTTTTGAAACCCCAAAAGCATCCGCCGCTTCGATCAATAACGGATCGATATTGGTCAGTCCGGCATAAGTATTCTGGAACACCGGCATAATGGCGTATAACACTAGGGCAATAATCGCTGGTACGGTTCCAATCCCAACAAACGGAATTAGAATACCTAAAATCGCCAGACTGGGAATTGTTTGAATGACACCAGTCACTTGTAACATCAATTCTCCCAGCTTACAATGATTTAGCGAGACTGCAGCCAGCGGAATCGCAATAACAACGGTGATTAATATTGCAATCACTGACAATTCGATATGTTGGCCTAGCGCACTCACAATTGCAGATTGATTTTTGGTCAAATAGCTCATTAAAGCACTCATTTCCTTTGGCCTCCCAACTGGATCTTGGCCATGTATTGCATCAAATCTTGTGGCGCCAAAACTTTGCCGTCAACGCGAATCAAGGCGCGTGGCTTTTTCGCTAAAATTGCCGCCCACGTTGAAAGCGTGTCTGTCCGTTTCAATTCAATCGCCTCATTTGACGTTTCGCTTGAGGAGACTGTCCCAAGGTGGGCAGTTAAAACGGCCTGCAGATAAAGCTTGGTATTCACCTCACCGGCAAAAAAATTAGTCACAAATTTATTTTTCGGCATCGTTAAAATCTCAGCGGGCGTGCCCACTTGCTGTAACTCACCATTATGAATCACGGCCATTCGGTCAGCTAGCTTAATGGCTTCCTGCATATCATGGGTCACAAATACAAACGTCGTTTCAAGCCGTTGATGGAGCGTCAATACCAATTCCTGTAACTGACGCTTAGAAATCGGGTCAAGCGCACTAAACGGTTCATCCATTAATACGATCAATGGGTCAGCTGCCAAGGCCCGAACAATTCCAACCCGCTGTGCTTCACCACCTGATAGCTCACTAGGATGGCGTTCTGCAAACTTTTGTGGGGCCAGTCCAACCAATTGTAATAATGCGTTCACCCGCTCACGTTGTTTTTTGATTGGCCAGCCGAGAACGGCCAACGAGATGGCCGCATTCTCAAAGACCGTCATATTTGGAAAGAGTGCTCCAGATTGTAAAACATAACCAATCGTCCGTCTCAGTGTCTTAACCTCAACATCATTGACTTTTTGATCATCAATACGTACCTCTCCACTTGTTGGCTCGTTTAATCGATTGATCATCTTTAATAAGGTCGTCTTCCCTGATCCTGAAGGGCCGACTAACACAAATAGCTCCCGACTATTAATGGTCAAATTAACCCGCTGCAGTGCAACGGATTGTGCATAGGTCTTAGTGACTTGCTTAAACGTAATCATGAATTCTCCCTACCTTCTGTCTTTGCCGACAAGTGCCCTCGCATTCGAGCTCAATGCCAGTTTTCGTGCGTGGTATCTGTTGTCTTTTTGAACAATAATCACTATAATAGCAATACGCACAAAAAGTAAGTAGGCACTTTTAAGTTCGACACATACTTTTAGTAAGAATTAATCAATGAAAGGGATCACGACCAATGTCTTCAAGAAAATTATTAGAACAAAATGGAATCTGTCCGGTTGCCACGACGATTGATTTACTCAGTAGCAAGTGGAAAGTGCTCATCATGCGAGATTTACTGAAGGGAACTCGGCGCTATTCCGAATTACGGACAAGCGTTGCTGGAATCAGTCAAAAAATGCTCACGCAAAGTTTACGGGAGATGACCGATGACGGCTTGGTCATTCGAAAAGCGTTCCCCGTCATCCCTCCCAAAGTCGAGTATCACCTCTCCGAATTAGGTGAAAGCATGCGCCCAATCATTAATTCAATGGCCGATTGGGGCAGCGACTATTTGGACCACCATCCCGAGAAACGACGAGTCACCATGCAACCTACTCCGGCGCAATAAAAATCCGTTGGACGCAAAAAGACGAACGGTGCTAGTTCTAAGCTAGCTGCGTTCGTCTTTTTAAGGGCTCTAGAATAGCTGTTACTTGGCGTGACTTCTGATTTTCGCAATTGTGTCGCAGTCAGTCCGTAGCAATTGAATGACTGCCAAATAACTGGCTGACTCAGTGATTCAGCCTCTAATCACACAGCGCAGGAACCAACTAATTTTGAGCCGTCGGGTGCTGCCGGGCCTTCATCGCTCTGGCAATCACCACTAATTCAATCAGCACGAGTACAAACAAGATGCCCAAAGCCATCGTTGACCCGAGTGCCGTCCGGTGGGCAGTCGTTCCAGTTGCCTGTGCTTGAACTAAGGTAATCACCGCTGAAACTACGGAAGTCCCAATGGCCCCAGCAAACTGTTGCATCGTATTGAACACGGCATTACCATCCGCCTGCTGTGATAGATTCAACTGCTGAAGACCACTAGTCATCGTGTTACCCATCGTTAAGCCGATACCGACCATCAGGAGGATATAAATACCCAAGATCAACCCACCACTGAGTCGCATGCCTAAGATCGTAAATAGTGCCATCGCAATTACGAGAATGGTCGACCCCGTCAACACTGGTTTAGCCGCACCAAAATGGTCCAGTATTTGACCACCTAAGGGCGCAAAAACTGCCCCAATGGCGGCACCTGGTAAGACAAATAACCCCGCCAACAGTGCACTCTGACCATTCACCAATTGGATGTAGTTCGGTAAAATAAAGGCTAAGCCCAACGCACAAATTTGAACTAAGAAATAGGCCAGTAAATGCCCGTCATAAGATGATGACTGAAAAATTTTAAGGCTAATTAATGGTTGGTTAGTGTGCTGGGTGCGCATGATGAAGCCCACTAACCCGACCAGTCCAACGATGAGCCAGGCCACAAACGACCACGGTTGCGTTGTCACCGTTGAAAGTTTGCTAAATCCAATCGTAAACCCGACGAACAGTAGCACGATCATCAACCACCCGAGGACATCAAACCGGGCCTTAGTGGTTGGCTCTGCCTGGCGAATCGCGTAGATTCCTAGGATTAAAGACAGAATGAGGACTGGAATCAAGAAAATAAAAATCCAGTGCCAGTCCATACTGTTGACAATGATGCCACCAAAGGTCGGTCCTAACGCCGGTGCAATCGCCGTAATCAGCGTCCCAATCCCCATCAACGTGCCCTTCTGATTGGCAGGTGCCCAATCGATGATAATATTGAACATCAATGGTAACGCAATCCCTGTGCCACAACCTTGAATGATGCGGCCAATCACTAATAGTGGAAAATTAGTCGCAACGGCATCCACGACCAGACCGGCAATAAACAATAGATTGGCCGTTACGAACAGCGTTTTTGTCTTGAACCGCCGTTTCAAAAACGCCGAAATCGGCACAATCGTCGCCACAATCAGCAGATACGCCGTCGTCATCCATTGGACGGTGGCAGTATTAATGGCAAACGTCCGCATTAATTTGGGAAACGTGATATTCATCGCCGTTTCGACAATCACCCCGCAAAAGGACAAGAGTCCCGCAGCAATGATTGCCAAAATCAGCTTCAAATCAACTCGCTTTGACATGCATAATTCAACTCCTTAGTTTATAGTTCGGTTTCGAACTATTCACCATTCTAACACACTGAATTGAAGTGTCTAGCGATAAATCAATTGACATCACAACTGATAGTCCATATAATGCAAATTAGTTCTAATACGAACGATACACACAATAAGGAGCAATCTCGTATGGAAGATTCTTTAGGTGTCATGATCAAAAAAGCCCATAACGCCCTCTCACGCGACTCAGACCACTACGCCAAAACACTCGGGCTGACTGGCATGCAAATCAGCGTCATTAATTTCATCGCCAACAATGAACAACATCACGATCTTTTCCAACGTGATCTGGAATTGGAATTCAACATCCGTAAAGCAACTTGTTCCAGTCTCGTCAGTAAAATGGTCGTGGACGATCTACTCGTCCGCGCGCCCGTGAAAGACGACGGCCGTTACAAGCGACTACTATTAACGCCCAAAGCACGCCAACTTGCGACTCAAATTGAAGCCTTTTTTGAAGCTAGTGAGCAACGGATGGCCACCATTTTAGGCGCAGAGACCCACCTGACTTATGAAGGTTTGCGCCAAATCGCCGTAGCGTTCACAACGCCGACACGGGCACCGGAAAGTTGGTAGTATCTTTTCTGGAATCTGTGCGATATTGTTCGGTGGCTCGATTGAACCGTGAAGCCGGCTCAGCAAAAGCTAAGCTATATACCCGCCAGATCCGTGTGCACAACTAGTCAATTTTAAAAGCGTGGCCAACCGGAAAATGAATCCGATTGGCCACGCTTTTTTAGCACCCCGAATCTTAAAGTTCGAGCGCAATTTGATTGTACTTACTTCAAACTCTTATTGACCCACTTAATGAAGTTCGTTTCATAATTACCAGTCCGCTCAGCTTCAGTGTGTCCCTGTCCCCAAACGGTAGCAAAATTAACATTTTTCACTTGCGGATTTTGTTTCAATGTCAGGGCCAGATTAGTTTCAACCGTCAAAGCAGTATCCGTCTGGTCAATTCCAGTCCGAATCCGCCAATACTTGGCAACTTTACTGGTATTATAGCCATCATAATAACTTGTCAGATAATACAGTGGATTATACAGATTCATCCGTGATTGAATTGACTTGCCCTGAGCATTGGTCTTCTTCAAATCTGACTGGTAGGCTTTCGCATAACTAGCCTTATAATTCTTTAGCTTGGCATACTTGGCGTGATTGGCCGTTAATAACTTACTGATCGTCGAGTCAAAGTGGTTAGCACTGCTGCCACTCGTCGCAAATAGCTTGTTCTCAGTCTGTTGCCGGGTCAGTCCATCAAAAGCACCCACATCTTTGGAAGCCGTCTTACAGTGCTTAACAAAGGCTTTCATACTGGTAATCGTGGCCGTGTTCTTTTTGGCATTATAAGTAATCCATTTGCCATTCTTATTGAGCGCCTTGATATAGGCCGTGGCGGTCTTGTAAGTCTTGCCACTCGTCGATGAAGCACTGGTGGTTCCACCTGAAGGCGCACCACCAGAAGGTTGACTTCCTGACTTGGCTGTCCCTGATGGCTTGCTGCCGCTTGGCATTTTTCCAGTTGTCGTGCCGGTTTGGGCTGCGGCACCACTCGGACCTTCATTACTAGTTGCCTTGTATGGGAACGTCGTGTCTTTCAAGAAGTTATTCAGTGACTGTTCGACCTCTTTTTTCAAATAAGTGGCGTAACTACCAGACGTATAAATACCGTTAGTCGATTTTTTAAGCGTTAAGGTCTTGCCATCAGCATCTTTTAACCCCAACTTATTGATATATTGCGCGTAACTGGTAGCCATGTCATTAGATAGCGCCTTGGTCCAAGTGCCTTGCTTACGCGTGCCAGAATTTGAGTATTGTCCCATATTCCACTCATACGCTTCATTAGCTGTATCCAGGCTGGTGATTGGACACCAGGCCATTGCACCAGCAACCGCGTCACTCGTCGACTTACCACTCGTTGTCGCCATTGGTGCGCCAATGGTTTTCAGGTAAGTGGTGTATTTCTTGCTGTCACCAGTCGCACCCATCAAGGCACTCTGAGCACCACCACCACTGTGACCAAAGGTGAAGACCCGATTGGTATCGCCTGCAATCCGTTTGCTGTTCAAACGCAGAGTCCGGACCGCTGCTTTCAAGTCGGTCACACCCCAAGGCGACGACCCATTCGACTTATCCGTTTGATTCAGACCCCGACACCCAGCAGCAACGTAAATAAAGCCCGCCTTGGTATATTTGTTTGCATTACTATCATAGCTGGTCGGTGCCGTTTGTGCCGCGTACCCAGGTGTATTAACCGGCATCACGATTGGCGCCGTCTTGGCGGTATACCCTTTAACCTTGGCCTTATTATTAAAAGTGATGGTATACGTCTTCTGACCACTAGCCTTTGCCGTGACATACTTGGCCGGAATAAAGATCCCCATCGATTCATAAGTGCTACTACTTGTTTTGGTGCCATACTTGACGCCAACTTGATAATAGACTTTATTTTTGGCGTTGTAGCGCCACTTCTTTTGATTAATCAATAATTTCTTGGCATTCTTGACATCTGCGGTCGTCACCGTCTGCTTGGTGGCTTTTGCAACCTTAGTGGCCGTGCTGGTCGTCTGCTTAGTCTTGGTCTTCGTTTGACCACAAGCAGCTAAACCAACGCTCATAACGAGCAATCCGCCCATCAAAGGCGCTAATTTTTTGAATTGCATGGTACTATCTCCTCTACAGGTTCTGACTTTATTAGTGGGTGGACCTATTTTCCTCCCTTTCAGCGCTAAAAAATCAGTGCAAAAGAACGACTTTGATTCAGCAATCATGACTGACAATCACCGTGCCAGTGCGAATCTTGCTGGTAAACTCATTTTACCATCAGGCGAATTGCAGCCACAACGGATCACACCTTTAACCTTCAACCGGGCAAACCTCTTGCCATAGCAACCCGAAGCCATTTCAAAATGCTCCTGTACCAGCTCAATTTGCCAATCTATCCGATCAGTATTAATTCTAATCGAGACACTGGATGACATTAGTTTTTCGGTATTGAATATTTTTTTTGTTGATTACTCTGCACCCCAAAAACGGCCTCGTCGCAAAAGCGAGAGGCCGGGCTGATCTTTTGTTCGCGATTGATTGGTCTTAGATGCACGCAAAACTGCCGTCTGCAATCGCTGTATGTGGGTCTCAGATTGACGCTTTCGGACGGGCGGAAATCATCAGCTCACGTTGTGGATAATCTTGGTTGTGAAGCACCATATCAGCAATCAGTGTTGCCAGTGAGAAGATGCTTAACGGGCCGCCACTAACCGCATTTTCAGCGGATTCCACAATCAACTTATCAGCTTCATCCGTATATTTGAAGAAGTGGCATTCTAAGAGCGTGTATGCCAAATCACTGGCTTTAATCACCGCCGCACCCGCTTTTTGTCCGGCCACATAATTGGTTTCCACTTCCCGACTAAAGCCAAATTCACGGTTAGCCAAGTCGTACATTGCTTCCGAGATCTGATCCGCATTGATTTGGAACTGTGTCGTCCATAACAGCCGCTTGACGCCCACTTCATCCATCGCCTGCACTAGTGCCGTTGCGAACGTTTCCGCTTGCGTAATCCCAACCGTCGAAAAGACGACGTCAATACCGACCAGCGCCCGTTTTAAATCTTCAACACTGGTCGCATCACCAATCAATTGTGTCGCCAGCGAAACATCATGGTCATGCCGATGATGGTCCAACAAAGTCACGTGACACTCAGGCATCACCGCCACGCGTCGATAGACTTCATACCCCAACTTACCCGTACCAATAATTAACACATTCATCATTAACCACATCCCCATCCAATTTAGGCGGCCAACGCTGTTATGAAAGCTAATCATGACACACAATCGTGTTCGGTTACCTTGCGCCTTGATTCCGACCGCCTTTATGCTCCCATTATACGCATTTTCCAGCCTCATATGCTGGAATTTACGCGGATAATCAGCGATCATTGTCCGTAGTCATTGATACCGGTCGGACTTTTTCATATCAGTGGTAATAACGACCACTATTATGAGTCGTGAGTTGAAAATAATAATGGCGTCCCATCACGACCATTGAACCATCATGAAAGAACGCCATTTATACTTTTTTCTTCTTTTCTAACGACCGACTTACAAATTTTGATTGAAGAAGTCGGCAAATTTATCAAACGGGATCACATTAACATTGTCGTAGAAATCCACATGTTGCCCATGCGGTTCGACAACCAGTTGCTTGGGTTCGTTCAGACGCGCATACGTTTCTTCCGAGAATGCCTTTGAATGCGCTTTATCACTGGTCACTAGCATTACTGGACGTGGTGCGATCTCATTGATACGACGCGTCGCTTCAAAGTTCATGAAGCTTAAATTTGAGACTCCTGTAATGTTATGCGTTGCATTTGGGTGCCAGCCCCGTTTGAAGCCGTAAAAGCTGAAGAACTCTTGACTAACAGGATCTAGCCCTTCCGGAATCGTGGTTACGGGATGATCTGGAAATGTCCTCTCAGCTGCGTCAAGCACTGACCAGCGTTGTTCACTCAATGTCGCTAGCTGCTGTTGCCGGGTCTCACCTGTGGCCAGATTAGCTAAATGTGGAATATCATACATCACACTGGTAGCAACGGCCTTGATACGGAAATCCTGAGCTGCCGCAGCTAACGAAAATCCACCAGAAGCACAAATACCCAGGGCGCCAATCCGCTGACGATCAACAAATGGTAATGTTCCTAAATAATCAACGCCCGCAGAAAAGTCTTCGACATACGTGTCAGGAGAGCCACTATAACGCGGCTGTCCACCTGAATAACCATGGTAGGCCGGGTCAAAAGCCAGTACGACAAAACCGCGTTGTGCTAATTGGTTCGCGTACACACCTGGTCCTTGTTCCTTAACGCCGCCAAATGGTGGGCCGACAACAATTGCAGGTTGTTGTCCCTGATTACCACCATCCTTGGCATAGTATAAGTCAGCGGCGATTTCCACCCCAAAACGAGTTGGGTAATAGACTTTTTCACGCGTGACATTATCGCTCAACTCAAAAATATACTGATCTTCATCTGCGGTCACCCGCGTTGCGGCCATCGTAGGTTCAATTTTCATAAAAAGCATCTCCTTATGTTGTACTGCCAATTAAGGTCTTTCATTAACTTAATCAATGTCGTCAAATCATCCTGTCAGTGGCTATTTTGTGTTAATGAACTTATCCAGTAACTTTAAAGCTTGACGTTGATTGTGGCCTTCAAAACCGTGCCCCGCGCCAGACAAAACATGCAGTTGTCCATGCTGATAGTTGGCTGCGGCTTGGCGCACATACTTGATTGGGACGATGTCATCCGCATCGCCGTGGACGATCAACACTGGGCCCCGATAAGTCGTCGCCGTTTTGGTGACATCTTGGTGTAGCAGCGCTCGATAATACGCCCGACCGACTGTAAACCCGAAAACGTCCGTCGTCCGTGGTACTGCGCCGATGGTCTGATACTGACTCCGCGCATCGTGCGTCATCGAAAATGCGGGATACATTAAGGCCAACCGGTCAACCAACTTAGGATGACGACTGGCAACTAGTCCGGCAACCACGCCGCCCTGACTACCACCGACGAGCAATGTGCGCCCGGAAGCTGCAGCTGAACGTGCTGTGATGGCTTTAATGACCGCCGTCAAGTCATGGGCCTCGGTCTCAATCGACATCTGTGTCTGCCGAACACCAGTACTTTGACCACCAGAACTGCCGCCTGGAAAATCGAACGCATAGGTCATGTAACCACGGCTGGCTAAATGGCGCGCCGTCCCGCCCAGTTCCTGGTAAGTACCACCTAATCCGTGCGCAACGATGGCAACGGGCATCTGCTTGCCATGTTTTTTAGGCGTATACAGATGCCCATAGATGTCCTCACCGCTGAACTTAACGTGTACCACTTGGTCATTGATTGCTAATCGACGATCGCCGGTCGTCACTTTTCCAGCAGACGGCCCCTTTGTCTCAGTACTCGTGTGGCGCTGACAACCAGCCACCATCAGTAATACAGAACTGATACCGATAATCAAGCTAATCAACAAATGACGTTTCATGATTGACTCCTCGCAATTCTAACCCGAACATGATTGCCCATGTTTTTAATAACTTGGCGATAATTTTGACTATCAAAGTGACCAATGATATGAATGCCTTCATAATACGACTCAGTTCCCCAATAGAAGACAATGCGTTGGTCCGGAGACCAGTAGCCGATTGCCCCTTGATTACCAGCATGACCACTCGGCATTCCAGTCGTCGGTAACGCATGATGCAAATCCGCAATCTTTTCAGGAAAGTCAGCATAGTCGCGAAAACTGAGTGTCGTTGGGAGCTCCCGTGCAAAGGCCTTCGCCGCACTGGAACGGTTCAGATGGGCGGCCAGTTGGTGGCCGTTGATCGTAACCGTGATCCGTTGACCAACCTGTTGATCGTCTGTACTCGACTTCGTTTTATTTGACTCGATTTTTTTGACTTGGTTTTCGTCGATTGTGATTGCGACGAGTGGCGATTGGTTGACGTTGTTTGCTGTGTTTGTTGCTGGCATGCAGACAGTCCAATCATTCCAATCAATAAACTTAAAATAACTAATAACCGTTTCATTCGAATCCTCCTTGTCTCGTCTAGCTTGGTTATTAGTATACTGGCCCAGCATTGCTATGTTAAATATCTATTTAGTATGATGTACTATAGCATAAAAGCATTGATTATCAAGTACGCCACGCCGCGCCGTAGCAAACCATTGATAATTCCAGCTTCAACGTCATATGATAGACTTCATCAAGTCCATTGCTAAAAACTGGTCCGACTTCGAAATTTCGAAGCCGGACCAGTTGCCGCTTTTTGATTCTCTGTTAATCACGATTCACTAGTTAACTGCATGAACAATTATCTCAGCCAATGCTGTCACCACCACTGACCTATCGCGCAATCCGTACCTGCAAATAAGCCGCCAACTGATCGACAGACCGAAACACGAGCTGATCCGCCTTTGCATCAGTCTGCTGGTCGGGGTCCCAAGCTGCAGTCAAGCATTGAATCCCTGCTTGGGCCGCAGCCTCAAAATCTGAACGCATATCACCCACGTAGCAGACCGCTGCCGGACTTAAATCCTGCGAACTTAATAATTGTCGCAAGTTGGCCGCTTTATTTGGCGCAAATTCCGACCCATACAACTTAATGGGAAAAAAAGTTGTCAAACCAGTCATTGTCAGTGAAATTCGACAACTCTTAGCTGCCTTGCCCGTCACTAACGCTAATACAATCCCTTGCTCACGAAGTCGTGTTAATAGTTCTACCATCCCCGGATACGGCGCAGTCACTTCTCGATGCGCCTGGGTATACGCTTCATAAAATGCGGCTAACGCTTCTCGCCAGCGCGGCCCAGCAACTGATTTGACCATCCCAATTTCGTTTAAGCCAAAGGTGTGCACGATTGCTTGAGTCGTCAATTCATGCTCGACGTAAGGTGTGACGCTACTGCGAAAGGCTTTGATCACCATCGAAATCGTCGGCGCTAAGGTGCCATCAAAATCAAATACCACCATTTTAAGCATGCCGCTCCTCCTGATTGATCTGCCGAATCACTCGACACGGGTTACCGACCGCCACTGTGTTCGCAGGAATATCCTTGACCACAACGCTGCCGGCACCAATCACTGAACCTGCACCAATCGTGACGCCGGGAATAATAATGACGCCACCGCCAATCCAGCAACCATCCCCAATCGTCACTGGTTTCGCATATGTCTGACAGAAGTACTGCCCACTATCCGGCTGCCAATCAGCCCGTAACCGATCTCGCAATTCGACCGGATGCGTCGCCGTGTAGATCTGAACGTTCGAGGCAATCAGCACGTTGTTGCCAATCACGATTCGATTACAATCCACAAACGTACAATTCATATTGATTGAAACATTATTGCCAATTGAAATATTGCGGCCATAATCGCAAATAAACGGGCTACCAACCGACACATTCTGGCCGACTGCCGCAAACATCGCCCGTAACAATGTCTTTTTCTCATCCTTTTGATCATAAGCAAGTTGATTGTACTGGCTCAAAAGTTCCCGTGTATGCCGTTTCATCTCCAAAAAAACCGGTGCATGTGCATCATAGTTCTGACCACTCAAACTCTTTTCAAGTTCATCCATTCCTAAGCGCTCCTTTCACTATCCAGCTTAAAAAACGAACCGTTACGCTTCAAGTCACGGATCGTTTCTTTTCGTTATAACCGTTTGGACAAGGTCTCAATAACATAGACGACTGGCACCTGTGTTGTCAGATTATAGTTTCCATTAATCCGCTGATGCGTCAACTGGTAGGCAAAGTTCCAATCGGAGAGCTTGGCAATCGTGGACTGGGACTGATTGGTGATGCTTAAAATTGGGCACTGTTGCTGCTGAAAGTGTTGAATCAGGGTCACGAGTTCGGGGGTCTCACCACTCTCTGATAGCGCGAAAATCACTGGGTGCTGCTGCTCAAACGCACTGACGGGATACTTACTATCCTCGAGGCCAAACGCCATCTTACCGGCATTGGTAAAACACCGTGCAGCATAGCGGGCCAAGCTACCTGATGAGCCGATACCGACAAAAATAATCAGCGACGCTTGCCGTAAAGCGACAATCGCTGGCAAGAGTTTTTGTTCATAAGCGGCTGAATTGGTTTTGGCAAAGAAGTTAGCCAGCTCGCTGATGTCACTTTGTGGTTCATAGGTCGTCAATTGTTGCTGCTCATTTTTCAATGCCTGCTTAAAATCCCGATAACCGGCAAACCCATTCTTGACACAGAATCGCAAAATCGTGGAAGTCGATACATGCAATTCGTGCGCTAATTCACGGATACTCATGTACGCCACTTTATCCATATTCTTGACGATATACCGATAAATCGCCACATCCGTTTCATTATACTTTTCAAGCTGTTCGTAACTAAACATGACTTGCCCCATTTCCCATTCATTTTGGCCGCTTCGATGACTTACGATGTGACTGCCGCCGACTTATCACGCCTTGATTGCGGCTTAAGGCGCGGTCTTGGTCACATTGCCTCTTCAGCCAAAATCAAGCATCTTCATCTATTTAAGCGCTTTCGTAATGTAAATACAAGCCGTTAATGTGGAACTACCCGATTGCTAGACTAGTCGTGGACTGGTCGGTTATCGTCATGATGCACAGCTCCTGCTAATTGATGCCGTAACGATATGGACTCACTCGGTACAAAACATCATGGCTACATTTTTTGCGTAAAAAACCGCTTAACCATGAGAATACGGTCAAGCGGTCGATCAATTTTTATTAAGTCGATTGCTAGCCTTCACACAACAATAGCCATTTTAGCCTAATTCGACTAGTCCTACTTCGTAAGTGTTGAAGACAGCTACAATGTTAATATTACCGAACATAGTAATTACCAATTTCACAATACCAGGGTAAAATCAACCCCCTCAGGACGGTTCCCCCAACCCTGCTAATGTCCGTTGAAAACTCATCCGCCGAATGTGGCGCGGAATAAATTGGCGAATGTCATCATCATTAAAGCCTACTTGGAGTTTGTTCGGACCGACGATTAGCGGCCGCCGCAATAACTGAGGCTGATTGCACAGCAAGTGTAGTGTTTCATTAAATGACATATCCGGTAACTTATCCGCAATTGATGGATAGGCCTGAGCCCGGGTCGAGATAATATCATCCAAACCATTCTCAGTTAAACTCAGAATTTGTTTGAGCTCATTAACCGTCGGAGCCGACGTTGTAAAGTTCTTTTCTTCAAACGCAATTTCGTGGTCTCGGAACCACTGACGGGCCTTTCGTGATGAGTTACAACCTGCTTGAGTAAACAATTTAATCATAATTCTTTTCGCCTCCTCGGTTAGTGTTTTTATTATGATAATTATAACTTGATTATTATTGTAGCAGGTAAATTAATATTTTGTAAAGTCCTGAACGAAGTAATCTTAAAAAATTCACGATTTTTTCATAATTAATTATGGTACGGATAATAGTTATATTATAGTAGAAAGTGACATTTTCGCTTACTTCGCGATTTAAAATTAATTTTGCATTGCTTGCATTAATCGGGATGCTAACAAGTACTTCACCTGATATTTGACCGCTAACTGTTTTAAATATGGCCCCAATTGGTCAGAATTGGGTGTCAGTGTCGCCAGCAAATCCAGATAGTGCTGCTTTTCTGCCTCGGTACTTTCACGTTTGAAATAACCCCACACGTGTTGATAGGCGTTCGTGAGCGTGGCCGTGGTTGGTGGGATCTTTTCGACTTCCAGCAACAATTGCTCAAAGCGCGCCGCTTTTTGTGCTGACCATTGATTGCCACGCGCTAACGTACGCAAAGCGTTATAATGCTGCTGAGAACGCGCCATGACCCAATACTTTTGCCACGCCCAGACTCGTTGCCATTCCGACATATCCGCTCACCTCCAATCCATGTTTTAACAGGATTATAGCGGATTGTCCGGCCAAAATGAATCAATTTACACTAGCCACGCATTGTGCTAGTTAATTTGTCATGAATCATGATTAAATCATGACAATTTCTAAGTTCAAGTGCTGCCAGCTGAGACCCGCTGGAAAAAGTGCGACTTAGCGTAAACTTGCTGTTGTGGAGTCGTCCTAGGCCGGCTTCCAGGCATTCTGGTCAATGGCCGTAACGTGGTGGACACAGATTTAAGCCGACAACCCACGTCTTAAATACTGGTCTTTCACTAACCAAGCCAAAAACGCTTGCTAAGTGAAATTTCACCACTTGGCCTTGCCCAGAATACCTTCCAGCCGGGATGGTATTCGAAAGGCAGACGTGTGCGAACTCAACTTTTTCTGAGATTAGTCGTTGATTCATAGTCCAAGGCCATTTTGACATTCAACTGTCAGACGAGTTTCTAATGCTAGCTAAGCTTCCTAACCCATGTTTTAACTTTTCGAATCAGCAGTTTTACTGAATTTGTCAGAACTTTCTTAAGTCGTTTGAGATAGTAAAGTCTCAAATTATAAACGTAGGTAATTTTATTTGCAAAATTCAACTGATTTTTCAGTGATTAAGTCTGATAAAGCATTATTGAGGCCAATTAAAAGTTTGCTTGAAGGACCAGTCACTTAATATTCATTGGTCAATTGCACCAAGATAGGTGGCCGTTCATCCGCCATTCGAGCGGGTTCCCGACTGGAGGGGCTGGCTGACAATGCTCAAGGGCGAAATTCTTCTTGTCCGGGTGGGGTTCCCGGGCTAGAAGAAGACTCGTATTTGAAATTGCGCAGTGGTTCTCTTCGTAAGTTCAAATCGATGTCCGCCCTGTTCCAGCGTTGTCAGCCAGCCCCGGAGGTCGGACTAAGGCGCGCCTCGGCTGACGAACAGGAATCTAAACTGGCATGATTTAATCAGCTTTAATACTAAAGAATAACTAGCACAACGCGTACTAGCCATTTTTAGACAAAAAAAGCTTCACTAACTTTTGAGCATGGTCAAAAATTAGTGAAGCGACTACTGATTGTTTGTTCTGTTTATTGACAAATCCAATACCTATTCGACGTTTATTTAAGTCAGCCAATCATGGACTAAGCATTCGGCCACAGGAAATCGATTAATAATC
Source organism: Lactiplantibacillus sp. 7.2.4 (assembly GCF_018991185.1). Lineage (NCBI taxonomy): Bacteria > Bacillati > Bacillota > Bacilli > Lactobacillales > Lactobacillaceae > Lactiplantibacillus > Lactiplantibacillus sp. 7.2.4. The sequence goes on along the minus strand of NZ_JAGYGS010000011.1, from coordinate 67,867 downwards.
GGTCAACTTGCCGATTCTCATGCAACTTGCTATGTTGGGCCTGTTTTCCAGTAATCTTGACTTCACGATAGGACTTTGCCCGACTTGCGACTAGGTAGCGCAATGATTGTGAAGACGCGTTGCTAACAGAGCCATCCGAATGCGTGCCATCACCCTTATCGCCATAAATGTTCAAAACTCGCACTTGATTGCGTGGGTACACTTGCCGTAATCCCATTAACTGGCGATAAGCCGGTTGTAATTTATTAGGCCGTCCCGCAGCATTCAATTTCATGCGGTTCGGTTCGTCATCCATGCCTAAAATGCCGTTAAAATGGCCTGCAATATCGACTTGGCGTTTGAGCTGTGGCAACCGTTTATTCTGGGCGTTGGCGAGTAAGTAGTAGGTAATGGCCATGTTACCCATCGAGTGTCCAACCATATTAAACGCTTTGATACCGTAGACCTGCTGCAACGCCACGACGACATTTTTGGCCCAGCGTCCAACCGTTGGATAGTCTGACGACCGATTTGCCGCAAAATTGACCTCAACGATTGGCCGGTAGTCACCCGCTTTAAAATGGCCCTGCAAAGTCACCGCACCATTTCTAGCGACCATCGCACGGATAATGGTGTGCGTTCCGCCGGCTTTGACGACCGCATTGGCCATCTGGGTCTCCGCATGATAACTACTGCCCCAACCATGGAAAAAGAGGGTTGGCACGTAACGCTGACCGTTGCTGTGGCGTTGCTGATGGTTCGTTGACGCACTGCGTTGCCCACAGCCGCTTAGCAACAACATTAATCCCAATAATAATCCCCATAATCGCATTCTTTTCACTGATATTCCCCCATATTCATCTGAATTAACTTAGTTTAGCACTTGCCTCGCCTGGACGCTATCGTTGGTCATCATGATTAATCACTAGTCATCGCATCCATGTCCGAGTATTGACTTTCGCGAGTACCTGCTAATGATCAACACCCTTATAACCAGCTGGGACGATCACCATCCGTGTTGGGCTTATTGATGCCGACACTGGCGCGTTGATACTTTTCCGGATGGGCGATTACCGTCATCGCAAAATCCGCGACACTCGCACGTGAGACTTCGGTACCCTTGAACGGTTCATCCGCAGTCGTCAATTCGTAATCGACCTCACTAGCATCCGTTAACCAGGCCGGTCGAATTTCCGTATAGTTGACAGTTGATTCACTGAGTAACGTCGCGGAGGCCCGAAACCCAGGTAAAAAGTCAGCGATTGCTTGTTCGTTCCAAGCACCAAACTTTCCGGACACTTCATGATGGGCGCCAAGCGCGCTAATAAATAGCAGGCGTTGTTGCTTAGTCTGTGCCATTGCAGCCAAAATGCTGCGCGTCTGAGCGGCCAGGTCGACCCCACCAACGTTGGAATAGACTAAATCCACCGGTGCCATCGCTGCGGCTAACCGGGCGGTATCTAACACATCACCATCCAACACCGTTACGCGCGCTTGCGATTGATACTGCGCTAGTCGTTCTGCATGGCGTAAGAACAAGACCAATTCGTGATCCGTTTCAGCGAGCAAGCGGTCAATTAAAATTCTAGCGGTTCCACCGTTTGCGCCAATAATCATGATTTTTGTCATTTAGCTGACTTCCTCTCTGTTGCGACCCGTGGTGTCACTTGCATCGTTGCCTGCCGTGGCCCACTTGCAACCATCGGCATCAAGTACGGACTGCCGGCATACTTCTTACGGTAAGCTTGGTCGATTTGATCATTCAACGCTTCGTCCGTCACTGGTTTAAAATAAACCAGGTGATTGGCTTCTGCCAGATGAATCCGCCCCGCTTTTTGAGTCAGTGCGGAGTGATACCACCGTGATCGTGGTCCATTCCACGCTCGGATATACAAGTGTTGATTCACGACGACCGACCAAATCCAAGTTGGCGTGCCATATGTCCGACCATCGCTATAAAATGGTGAAACTTGAAAGTCATCGGCTTGGCTAAAAGCCGTTAACTGCGACGCGGACCACTGTTCGGTCGTGGGCGTCACATCCGTTTGATTATATCGAGCTGTCATTTTAACGCTCCTCCGTTCTTAATCGCTAATCAAGCTGGCTTAAGGGTGAAGACGCTGCCTAGAACTCGTAAACCTAGTCTTGTTCCGCATTTTTCATCCCGTCACCGCGATTAGCTGTTCTTAACTTCAAGTCCCATCTTAAAGCTTGACAAGCACCATGTCGAATGCTTATATTGAATTTGAAATTATGCAGAATTGTAATAGTAAGGAGTGGTTTAAATGGAATTACGTGTTTTGCGGTATTTTCAAGCGGTCGTCGCCGAGCTCAACATTAGCCGAGCAGCCGCGCGCTTACATGTCTCTCAGCCAACGATTTCACGCCAACTTAAGGATTTAGAAGATGAACTTGGCGTCACCCTATTTGAACGGAATGGCCGCCATATCCAGCTCACAAGCAGCGGTGAATACTTCGCGACGCAGGCCAATCAAATTATTGCGTTAGCCGATAAGACCCTCGCTAACATTAATACTGCCAAGCAAATTAGCGGGACTGTCGAACTTGGCAGTGCCGAAGCCCGGAGTTTTCTAACGATTGCGCAATCAATCAAAAAATTACAACGCCATTATCCAAAAATCAAAACGAACGTGATTAGTAGTAACGCCAATCAGATCCGTACCAATCTTAAATCTGGCAACTTCGATTTTGGTGTCGTGATGGAACCGACCGATAAACATGACCTGAATTTTATCCAACTGCCTGGCGAAAGTCGTTGGGGCTTACTGGTCCCGCGCAATTCACCACTCGCTGACCATGACCATATCACGCTGGCAGACCTGGAAGGCCAGAACATCATTACTTCGGCGCAGCATGGCACCATCAATCAGCTGCAGGAATGGTACGGCGAAAGCACCCCGAAGTTTAAAATCGTTGCCACCTACAACTTGCTCTACAACGCCTCGCTGCTAGTCTCTGCCGGTGTCGGTTACGCGCTAGGCGTCGACGGGATCATCAACACCAATCAAACGGACTTGACTTTTATCCCACTGGCCCCCCGTCTAACCGCCAGCACCAGCCTCGTTTGGCTCAAAGGACAGCGCTTATCGGAAGCAGCCCATGCGTTTTTGACCCAGCTAGCGGATGATCTGCAACAGCCGTTACCGGCGATGCACCAGTAAACATCATTTGACGCTTTGCCGGTAACTTATTCATCGGTTGACTTTGCCCGCTCTGTTGACCTTCAGACTCGTTTTATCGTCCCAGCGAACCAAATAATTGAATTGACCACAACCAAAATGCTAAGCTAGGTTATCAGTTTAGGGAGGAATCAATTCAAATGAAAGCAGTTATTATCAATCAATATGGTGGTCCCGAAGAATTACAAATGACCACTATCGACCGGCCACAGATTGCCGATGATGAGGTGCTAGTCGCAGTGAAAGCCACCAGTATCAACCCAATCGACTGGAAAGCACGCCAAGGCCTACTTAAAGGTATGTTTGATTGGCAGATGCCCGTCGTACTGGGCTGGGATGTAGCCGGCACGATCGTCGCAGTCGGTGCGGCCGTCACCCAGTTCAAAGTTGGTGATGACGTCTTTGCTCGCCCCGATATTTACGAAGATGGCCTGCGCGGCACTTACGCCGAATATGCAGCCGTCAAAGAAGACAAGTTGGCCTTGAAGCCTGCTGAGCTGACTTTCCAACAAGCGGCTGCACTGCCATTAGCTGGACTGACGGCCTATCAAGTCGTTCACGACCAGTTGAAGTTGCAAGCTGGTGAAAAGATTTTGATTCAAGCCGGTGCGGGTGGTGTTGGTCTGAATGCGATTCAAATCGCTAAATATCTCGGCGCCGAGGTTGCGACGACTGCCAGTGCTAACCATCATGACCTGTTGAAGCGCATCGGTGCCGATCATATCATCGATTACCACACCACTGCCATACAAGACGTGCTCAAGGATTACGATGCCGTCTTTGATACGATTGACGCCATTGATGATGGTCTAGCCATTCTCAAACCTAATGGCCGGCTCGTGACGATTGACGGTCAACCGACCGAAGCACAAAAATCAGTCGGTCCAGCAGTTTCCAGTTGGTGGTTACAGCCAAACGGCCGTGAACTCGCCATTCTAGGCCAGCTCGCCGTTGAAGGCCACCTACAAGTGATCATTGACTAGGTCTTCCCATTCAGTACGGAAGGGTTGCAGGCCGCACACCGTTATAGCGAAAACAGTCATAGTGCCGGCAAACTCGTGATTGATGTTGGCACTGAGGCTTAATCTGGCAATAACTGGCAGGGCTGATAAAATCGGTCATTCTGCACTGCAGTATAACCAGTCATCGATATTTAGTATCAAATTTAACAAGCTGATTCAAGACTAAAAAGATGCATTCAGAATTCGACGTTGAATTCTGAATGCATCTTTTTATAACAATTGATTAGCTGCAACCACGTTCTTGCGACAACTGCGCTCACTTTCATGGTTCGATTATAAATCCAGCAATCTGATTAGCCCTGTTCAGGCGGCGTCGGCCAGTTACCCGGTGCTGTGATGTGCGGCGTTTGATTGCCACGTTGATACTCTTGCTTGACCGCTAATTGCCCAACCAAGTTCAAATAATTGAACGGTTGATTGAAGTTCGGTTGAAAGAACATATCAACGTAGGCTAAATCATCGATCGTATTCTGATTTTGAATCATCACTGAGACCGTATTGGCCGCTTGCGCAATGTCATGCCGACTCCAGAATTGTGCCCCCAGAATCTGCCGACTTTGATAATCGTAGACCAAATCGATTGTGACTTTGGACGTACTAGGCATGTAAGCGGGCCGCCAATCGCCCTGATAAACGACGTGGCGGACCGGCAATTCGCGTTTTTTTGCCGCGGGATAGGTCAACCCAGTCGTCGCCATCGTGTGGTCAAAGAGTTGCATGGCCGAGGTCGCCTGCGTCCCCATGTAGGGTTGCAGGTCACCAAATACGTTAATGCCCGCGAGCGCGCCTTGACGTAGGGCGTTAGTTGCCAGCGGTGTATACGCCGGCTGACCGGTGGGATTGTAATTGACCACGCAGGCATCCCCAGCCGCATAAATATCCGGGTTGGACGTTTGCACATATTTGTTGATCAGAATCGCACCATGACGGTCCATCGCGACTTGTCCGCGCAATAATTCCGTATTGGGCATAAAACCGGCACAAACGATGGCTAAATCAACTGGATAATCGCCCTGCGCCGTTTCAACGACGAGCTGATCATCTGGCCCACTAGTGAAGCCCGTGACCCGCTCATCCAAATGCACGTCGACTTGGTGGTCACGTAACAGTTGTGCCGCTGCACCGGCCATCTCGGGGCCAAGATAATTATTTAAAATTTGCGAATGGGAATGAAACAATTTGACTCGATGCCCCATGCTAGCGTAACTTTCAGCTAGTTCGGTCCCCATGTAACCAGCCCCAACAATGGCGACCTGCTGATTGGGTCGTAGTGACTGATAGAGCTGTTCGGCCTGTTGGTAATTTTTACAGAGCAGGACTTTTTCATGGTCGATTCCCATAATGGGCGGCACGATGACTGAGGAACCCGTCGCCATGATGAGCTTGTCATAGGTGTCGACAAAGACCGCGCCCGTCTACATATTTGCCACCTGCACGGTCTTGTGCGCCGTATCGATTCGCAACACGTTATGTTGGGTCCTGACTTTCGCACCCAGCGCTGTTAAATCTGCCGGTGACGCGTAAAACATGTCCTCGAGGTGTTGGATGACCCCCGTTAAGTACAAATAGATTCCACTCGAAACGAACGAAACGTTATCATTTCGTTCATAAATCGTCACTGCCGTCTCTGGATGACGTGTTAAAATTTCGCGTGCCGCTGCGGTCCCCGCATGGGTGCTACCAACGATAATTACTTTCATCTTACCGGATCTTCCATTCTGCCAGATTTGTCACGCATTAGTCAGCGTGCTTAACATTAACCACTATTCAATTATTATATCGCGACCCCCATCATTTGTATATGTGTCGATGAAAATAAACCTAGATCGTGCCAAACTGGCCTGCCCTTGATCACAGCCACTGATTGGTCTTGGCCACCCGAATCGCTTCTAATCGATTATGCACGCCTAGTTTGCTAAAAATCGCTGACAAATAATTGCGGGTCGTTCCGGGTGATAAGTACAGATTAGCCGCAATCGTCTTCGTCGGTAACCCCTTTTCCGCTTCAGTAAGCACCGCTAGTTCCCGCTCCGTCAGCGGATTTTTATCAGCAGAGAGCATATTAGTCACGAGTTCCGGGGCGTAGATGGTCTGACCGGTCATCACGGATCGAGTGGCCGCAATCAACTCGTCACTTGGACTGTCCTTAAGTAAATAACCCGCGACCTGGGCATTGACTGCACGCTCAAAGTACCGTTGTTGGGCAAAAGTGGTCAAGATGATTACCTTTGTGGCTGGTTGCTGCGTGTGTAAACAATCCGCCACGTCCAGTCCGGTCATACCGGGCATCTCAATATCTAAAATCGCCACATTCGGCTGTAACCGTTGCAAGTCCTGCCAGGCCGCGGTTCCATCAGTGGCACTGCCGACCACGTGTAAATCATCTTCCAATTCCAATAATTGGGTCAAAGCTGAATTCAACATACTTTGATCTTCGGCTAAATAGACCTTTATCATGTGTTCTCACGCTCCTTTGGTAACCTTAACGTCAACTGAGTGCCGCGCCGCGAACTGGTCATTGCAAAGGTTCCCCGATTAGCTTGTAACCGCGACTGCATGCCTGTGATGCCATTGGCGCCCTGACGACTTAACGACCCGCCCTTGCCGTCATCTCGTAGTACGATCTGATAACGGGTCGTCGTCTCCGTAAAGTCAATGGTAACAGTCTGTGCATGGGCGTGGCGAATCACATTGGTGATGGCTTCGACCAACACTGCTGCAAAACAGCTCTGAACCGTCGTCGGCCACTTGGTTGCTTGGGCCTCTCCAGTCGTGGTGACCCACACCCCGGCCACCGCCAAATTGTGCGTTTGGTCCAATAGCATTTCGGTCAACGATTGCTCATGCAAGTTATTGACGATCTCACGGACCAGTTGCAAGTTTTGACGACTCGTTTGTGCGATTTCGGCCAATTCTGGCGCCACCTTGTCAGGGGCTTTGACCAGTAACTTGCTAGCGAGTTCTGCTTTGAGCGTAATCATGGAAAAACTCTGGCCCAGCGTGTCATGCAAATCACGAGCGATGCGCTCTCGTTCGTGACGTTCAACAATTGTCTTCAAGCGCCGATTGGTTTGATTGAGCTGCCGTTGCCGTTCGATCGACCGCGAGAAGCTATAGGCTAAAATTGGTGAGGCAAATGGAAACACCAGCCCCATCAAGTTGCCATTTTGCCACGTAAATGTGCCCGGAAATTGCAAATAATCCAGCACACACCCCACAATCAAAAATGCATAGTACGCCATCGCAAACCAGTAAAATTCTCGTTTAGGGCGGCGTGCAAGCAAAAAGCTCACTTGCCATCCTGGAAAGATAATCATAAAATTGTTCGCCGCAAACAAGGCAAATAGACCTGCTACCGCTAGTTCAGCTGGCATAGTCACAAAACGCCACCGGGGCTTCTCAACCACGAGGATATACAGCGCCAGAAAACAACCGACCAGCATCAGCCACAACCAATCGCGCCAGGATTTGACCGGGAGATAGGTGGCAATGGTATACGGCAAATAGACGAGCCACACGTAGCTCGTCCATTCTAAGTTTTTAAAGCGTTTGTGCTTATGCTCGAACAATCCCATTCCCCCGTTTAAGCAAGTGCCGAGTCCCCCAGCTAATCACGACTAATAATCCCAGCGTCCACGCACCAATTCCGAATAGATTCGTTTTATCAAGTGTACCATGCATCATCCAAGTTCCCAACAAATCGTTCATGTAAAAAGTCGGCAGGTGTTGACCAATCACTTGGACCCAGTCCGGTAACATGCGGATTGGCCACCACAAGCCACTCATGATGGCCATTAGAAAGGTAACTAAATTACTGGCAACACTCAAGGTCTCCGCGCGATTGAGGAAGGATAACGCAACGCCAATCAACATAATCGGCACTTGTCCGATAATCGCGATGCCGAGCACGCCGAACCACTGGACCAGAGTCAAACTGACGTGGTTGACCAGCACCGCAATCGTCCCCAACACAGCAACTGACAGGAGATTCATCAGTAAGCCGAGGATCCCAATTGAGACATAGTAAGGCACGAGTCCATGGGGCGTCAGTTGTAACCACCGAACCAATCCTTTTTCACGGTCATGCATCAAGATCTGCGCAATGCTAAACAACCCATTGATGGCAATGCTGTAGACCGTCATACTGCCCATATAGGCAACATTAAAAGCGGCCATCTGTGCCGTAGTGCCGCCAGTCATGGCCTTGGTAAATAAGAGATAAAAGCCCGCTGGCATCATGAGCGCAAAAAATTGAAACGCGACGTTTCGTAAAATTAGTCGCCGACAATCAAAACTGAGTTGTGCAATCAAGACGTTCATGCTGGAACCCCCTTCGTCAGATGAACAAAAATATCCGTTAACGATTCACGACTAATCGTGAGTTGATGACATTCACTCAGCAATGGTACCAGTGCTGCTAACGTCACATCACCGTCTTCACTACTCAAACGTAGCTGGTCACCCTGTTTTGCGACCGCCGTCACGGCTGCCAAATCCATGAAAGCGGCAGTCGGCAGCGCCGTTTGACAGTGAAATTCGACTTGTTGGTACTGCTTTTGTAAAGCCGCCAATGTCCCTTCAAAGGCGAAGTGTCCGTCTTTGAGTAACATGATACGATCCGCGACTGCTTCGATTTCCGGTAAATAGTGGCTGGTGATAATAATCGTCTTGCCACTGGCCTTCAACTGCCGAATTCGTTGCCAAAACGCCTGTTGAGCCGTCGTATCCATCCCGACAGTTGGTTCGTCTAAGAACAACAACTCCGGATTGCCAATTATCGCGAGTGCAAAGGTGACGCGCCGTAACTGGCCGCCAGATAAGGTCGTCAACCGACGTTTGGCTAAATCTTCAAGCCCTAATTCAATCAACAACCGCTGCGGGTCAGTCGTGCCTTGGCGCTCGGCATTCGTCAAAGTGAGCATCTCTCGGACCGTCACCCCTTGAATCGGCATATCACCTTGTAACATCGAGCCAATTTTGCACCGCGCTTCTAGGCTTCCTGGCGCCTGTCCCAAGACTGTCAGCTGTCCCTGTTGCGCGTGATTGACGCCTAATAACAGATTGAGTAACGTTGTTTTCCCCGCCCCATTTTCACCAATTAATCCAATGATTTCGCCCGGTGCAATCGTCATGTTAATCCCACTTAAAACTGACTGCTGACCATAGCTAAACGTCACGTCGGTTGCTTCAATTAACGGTGTCATCATTGACCGCCTCCTTTTTAATGACTCAAGTTTACGGCCATCACCGGTCATCCGGTAGTCGCGTTTGTCATGAGTATTAGGTGACAAATGTCATATTGTCGGTATTTGCCTGATAAGGTGTTGGCTTGACAAATTAATTAGTTTCACGAATAATGGACAAGTCCACTAATTTTCGAAAGGAGGTATTATCATCGAAACTTTCAGCTTAACCAAATTTATCGCCGGAATTTATCGTGAGTCAAAGAATAGCATCAACGACCAGCTAGCAACCCTAGACATTCGGGCGACCGAAAGTGATCTCTTGCTGGTCGTCTATGATTACCCAGACCAGACTCAAAAGATGCTTGCAGCCAACTTACGGCTGGACCCCAGTCTACTTGCACGCACTGTTCGTCATCTTGAAAGCCGGCAACTCGTGACCCGTTCACATGATCAAAACGATCAACGCCAGATTCGAATTCGATTGACCCCCGCCGGTGAAAAAATCGCCCTCAGTATCAAGCAGACTTTAAAAGACTGGTGGCATGACTTTTTCGTCGCTCATCCAGAAGTTGATGAGACGACCTTTACTGAACAATTACAACTCGTCTACTCAGGCCTGACCACTCACGGCGAACGTGACTGATTGTCGATACCTAAAAAACAGGCTGAAATCCCTCACCGTACCTGAGTATGCCAATGGGTACTGAACGATTTCAGTCAAATTAAGCACAAAGAGAAAAGAGATTGAAACCTTTTGAAACAAGTCGTCAAACAATTTGCGGTATTATTTGCGGGCATTTTATGTATGTCTGCCGGTGTGGCGCTCTCAAAGCTGTCCCTGCTCGGTACTTCGCCAATTTCCAGCATTCCAAATGTTTTGAGTAACATCACCGGCGCCTCAATTGGCCAGATTACCATTATCTTTATGTTCGTGTTGGTCTTCTTGGAAGCAGTCGTCCTGCGTCGTGAATTTTCATGGCGGAACTTGCTGCAGTTAATTCCGGGTTGCCTATTTGGCTGGTTTATTGACAACTTTGTCACCCTTTTCCAGCACTTGCCCAACCAAACCTATATCGCGCAACTGATTCTCGTCTTCATTGGTACGATTTTACTGGCATTTGGCGTTTTCCTGGAAGTCAATTCACACGCTATCATCATGCCCGGCGAAGGACTCCCAAATGCAATTGCGTTGATTCACCAACTGAAATTCGCCAAAGTCAAAGTTTACAATGACTTTACCTTGATTGCCATTTCATTGATTTTAGCACTGACCTTCACGCACTCACTCGCCGGCGTTCGTGAAGGGACGTTGATTGCAGTCTTCTTGACTGGCCGCTTCGTCAACTTCTTCACTGAACACGCGCCTAACTTTGTGGAATGGATGCGACCGGCTGCGCATTAAGAATTAACCAGAACAAGACGACCTGTTTTGGGTCATCGCCTTGTCCTGGCTAATTTTTTGCAGTAACTGTGCCCTGTACCGTGATCAAAGCATGGTCAATTCTTCGTCGTTCAAAAAAAGCGCCTGACCACCAGCTCAGCTGACAGTCAGGCGCAAATATCTAGTTGTTATTCCAAGAAATCTTTCAATTGTTTGCTACGTGATGGGTGGCGTAACTTCCGCAATGCTTTGGCTTCGATTTGACGAATCCGTTCACGGGTCACACCGAAGACTTTACCGACTTCTTCCAACGTGCGGGTCCGGCCATCATCAAGACCAAACCGTAACCGTAAGACGTTTTCTTCCCGGTCAGTCAACGTATCGAGGACGCCTTCCAATTGTTCCTTCAAGAGTTCGTATGCCGCAGCATCCGCTGGTGAAGTTGCATCTTGGTCTTCAATGAAGTCACCAAGGTGTGAATCATCCTCTTCACCAATTGGGGTTTCCAACGAAACGGGTTCTTGGGCAATCTTCAAGATTTCACGAACCTTTTCAGTTGGCATGTCCATTTCGGCCCCAATTTCTTCAGGCGTTGGTTCACGCCCAAGGTCTTGGAGGAGTTGCCGTTGAATCCGAATCAATTTGTTGATCGTTTCAACCATGTGAACTGGAATCCGAATCGTCCGCGCTTGGTCAGCAATCGCCCGCGTAATCGCTTGACGAATCCACCAAGTGGCATAAGTCGAGAACTTGAAACCTTTGCGATAATCGAACTTTTCAACGGCCTTCATCAAGCCCATGTTACCTTCTTGAATCAAATCGAGGAATTGCATCCCCCGACCAACATACCGCTTGGCAATTGAAACCACCAACCGTAAGTTAGCTTCCGCTAATTCTTGCTTGGCTGATTCGTCACCTTGTTCGATTCGTAAGGCTAAGGCAACTTCTTCATCGGCGGTCAACAAGTCGACCCGACCGATTTCCTTGAGATACATCCGAACTGGGTCATTGATCTTAATACCAGAAGCAGAGCCTGCATCACTCAATTCCTTCTTCGAAACGGTCTTCACACTCTTGACCGCCCGTGCATCCGGATCACCCTTTTCGTCAACGACACTGATCCCAGCATCTTCAACTTTTTGCAATAATTTGTCGATTCCGCTCGCGTCTAACTTATAAGGCGCTGCGATTTTATCGGATAATTCATCATACTGAATACTACCGGACTTCTTGTAGTCCTTGATTAATGCTTTAACAGCCTTATCGTATTCTGTCGTTGCTTTTGCCTTTGCCATGTAGTAGCCTCCTAGTTTCGTATGCATCTACTAGCACCCTAGTGAAAATACCGAGCCAACTTTAATTATAACACGCAAGCTAAAAGTAATCAGCTTGTTGTGCTTGTTGTTGTTTTCGATAAAGTTCAATGAGCGCTAAGGTTAATTGCTGAACCAGATCATGATTGCCAATTTGTTTAGCAGCCGTCAGTTCAGCCTTCTTCTGATTAATCTGTAATACCAGTGGTTGTTGGGTCATAATCACGTTGACTAAATCCGCAATTTCTTCCTTCGACGTTTCACTGGCAACATCCATGAATTCTAGACTGGTCACGACTGGTTGCAAGTCAGAATCAGCCATGAAGTCCGTGAAGTTGCCCAAGTCAAATTGATTGTGCGTTTTAAAATAAGCCTCAGCATAGACAAAAATCTGCTGATAAGGGTCATGTACGAAATGGAAACCGGCAATCGCCATGACTCGCAACCAGACATCATGGTCATTGAGCAACCGGTATAACAAAAGTCGCTCTGCCTTTTCAACTCGACTTAAAGGTGCATTGTTGTTCGTCCCACCGTCGACCGTTGCCGGTGATGGTGCGAGTGGCGCCGTCTCTGGTGGTGGCGTCATGTTTTGAGCACCACGACCACTGCGTTGCACGGCCTGCTTGCCGACCAACGACCGTAATTGCGCTTTTAAATCGTTTTTGTCTAAATCAAATTCAGCAACCAGCTGATTTAAATATAAATCCTGCTCAACACTCGACGATAACTTGGCCAGCTGTTCTAAGACTGCCTGCAAGTACGTCAGTTGGTCAGGCGTATTTTGTAAATTCAAATCGTGTTTTAAATACTGCATCTCGAAGGCGGTCGGCGTTTGCTTACCGTCCTCAAAGACCTGCACGAATTTGTCGCGACCATTGGCACGCAGGTATTCATCCGGGTCCATTCCATCCGGCATCTGGATCACACCCAGCGTTAAGCGACTGTTGCTCCCTAATAATTTCAGGGCACGATCGGTCGCTTTTTGCCCAGGCATATCACTGTCGTAACAGACGTAGAGCGTATCCGTGACTCGTTCAAGCATATAAATTTGCTCGTCTGTTAGGCTGGTTCCCATCGACGCGACGCCGTTCTGAATCCCAGAACGATAAGCCGCAATCACATCCATAAACCCTTCAAATAAAATGACGGATTTTTGTTGTCGAATCGGACCACGCGCCAAATCAAAGTTGAACAGTACCGAGCGTTTATTGAACAGTTTCGTTTCCGGACTATTCAAATATTTAGGCTCACTCGGTGACTGCTTTAAAATTCGACCAGAGAATGCGATGACGCGCCCGCTGGCATCCTTGATTGGAAATAAAACACGGTCCACAAACCGGTCGCGTAAGTCTCCGTTCTGATTTTCAATGAACAATCCCGATTGCCGTAACAGCTGGTAATCCGTCTGATGTTCTTTGAAAAAATCCAGTAAGAGTTGATTGGCGGGCGCATACCCAATTCCAAAAGTTTGAATCGTCTCATCATCTAGGCCCCGCTCGTGTAAATATTTGAGTGCGGGTTCCCCCAGTTCGGTATTGACCAAGATGTGTTGATACATTTTCGCGCTATCCGCATACAACTTGAGCAGATCCGCCTGTTGCTGATCTTTAGGTGCAGCCGGTTGCGATTGCGCGGTATAAGTTGCTGGCAGCTCAATATGGCCAAAATCAGCGACCTTGACGACTGCTTCTGGAAAGGAAAGATTTTCGAGTTCCATAATAAAACTGAAGACATTCCCACCGCGACCACAACTGAAACAGTGAAAAATCTGTTTCTGTTCATTTACCGAAAACGATGGCGTTCGTTCTTCATGGAACGGACAGAGTCCAAATAAGTTCTTACCTGCTTTTTTTAACTGAACATATTGTCCAATGAAATCCGCAATATTAACGGCTGAACGAACTTGTTCAACCTTCTCTTCAGGAATTCGATTGGCCACTTTGCCACCCCATTTCTGCACACACCTGTCTGACAAACTAACCAAACCGTTGCGCAATCAAAAGTCGCATCATGAAAACGCGATGCGACTTTTGAACGTGCGAACTTTTACAGAATATATAGTACCACAAGTTTGACAGCAGTGCAATAATAAGTCCTGCTTATTAGACATATTTCTAGAATTTGTTATAAAAATACGTGTTGTCGTGTAATTCATTAGTATGAAATATGATTAAAACGTGCCGATTCTTAAGTTCGAAAACAGCCAGTTGCTTCCCTGAACTTCGCAAGTTGTCTCTAGTCGACTGAGATTACAAAGCTTTGAATTCTAAACGAAAGCTATTCTATCGCCTAACTAAAAGTCCGGTTGCTATTGAAGCTGTTAATAATCTTTAGACCATTTTCACGTATTTAAGTGCATGAATCATCATCGATACCTACTCAAAGTTTGCTTGAAGGACCAGTCGCCTAATACTCGTTGGTCAATTGCGCCGAGATAGGTGGTCGTTCATCCGCCATTCGAGCGGTTTCCCGACTGGAAGGGCTGGCTGACAATGCTCAAGGGCGAAATTCTTCTTGTCCGGGCGGTTTTCCCGGGCTAGAAGAAGACTCGTATTTGAAATTGCGCAGTGGTTTTCTGCGTGAGTTCAAATCGATGTCCGCCCTGTTCCAGCGTTGTCAGCCGGCCCTGTAAGTCGGACTAGGACGAATATTTGCTGACGAACAGTAAACCAACTAATGGCACGTTTTAATCATGATTCATGACAAATAATCGACTAAAAAAAGAAGTCGTCACTTTTCAGCAACAACTTCCTAGTATTATCCCTCGTGAACGATTATTTCACAACTAATTGGTTCAAGTCACCCATGACATTAACCATTTGTGCAATCGTCAAGAGCTGTTTCAAGTGATTATCACGAACTTGTTCGTCCTTGCTCATGACCATCGTTTGTTCGAAGTAATCCACGATTAGCGGCCGTAAGCTGGCTAATGCCGTGAACCGGTCCTCCATGGACATCGTTGAAGTTACTTTTTGTTTCAAGTCTTCAACGGCATCATACAACTTTTGTTCCGCGTCATTTTCAAACAAGCTTGGATCGACCGTCAAATCGCCAGCATCCAACTTCGCCTTAGCCGTGATCCGTAGCAACCGTGTAAAGGCTTCAATCGTATCCTTGAATTGTGGATCATCTTGATGCGCATTTAAGACGTCAGCTGCCTTGAACATTTCACGAATGTCTTGGCGGCTCCCCTTAATGACCGTATCCACAATATCGTAACGCAACTTGTGATTACTAAACCATTGCTTGACCCGGTCCGTTAAGAAATCAGCGACCGGTGCCGTTTGCTTAGCAAAGTCCAGATTATAGGTCGCATCATTAGCAGCCAATTCTTTTTGAATAGCTGTTTCGATTTGACGAATTGGGAAGTCCCAACCTTGGTCACGAACGATCCGAACGATCCCAAAGGCCTGACGACGCAATGCAAACGGATCATTTGACCCACTTGGGGTTAAACCAACAGCGAAGAAACTTGAAATTGAATCAACCTTGTCGGCAATCGCAAGCACAGCCCCAACCTTGGATTTTGGCAAGTCGCCATCCGCACTAATTGGCATGTAATGTTCGCGAATCGCTTGGCCAACGACTGGATCTTCGCCCTTGAGCACGGCGTACTTATCGCCCATGACCCCTTGCAATTCAGGGAATTCGCCGACCATGCCAGTCACTAAGTCAAACTTGTAAATCTGGGCAGCACGATGCAACTGGTTCTTTTCAGTTTCAGTCAATCCAAACCGGTCAGCTAAGAAGGCACTAATAACCATGACCCGTTGCATCTTTTCATACATCGTCCCAATCTTGTCATGGAAGCTGACCTTCTTGAGTCGTTCCACGTATTCTTGAATCGAGTGTTGCTGGTCTTCATGATAGAAGAAGGCTGCATCTTCCAGCCGCGCCGTTAAGACTTTTTGGTTACCTAACGCCACGTTTTCAAGGTGATCCGTGTTCCCATTTCGAACCGAAACGAAGTGTGGTAACAAGTTATCGTCCGCATCCGTGACGTAGAAGAAGCGTTGGTGGTCACGCATCGACGTGATCAAGACTTCATCCGGAATCGTCAAGTACTTGGTATCAAAATCACCGGCGAAGGCCGTTGGAAATTCAACTAAGTTGTTAACTTCTTCCAACAAATCTTCGTTAACTTTGATCTGCCAATCGTGGGTTTGTGCCAAATCGGCAATTTGTTCACGAATCTTGGCCTTTCGCTTGTCAGCATCCGCAATGACTTGTACGCTCGCTAAGTCATCTTCGTAATCCAGCGCCGTCGCGATTTCAACGTCGTGGCCCAAGAAACGATGGCCACGGGAGACCCGGTCAGCGGTGACATCCAAAATTTCAACCGGCACGATCGCATCATCTAACAATGAAACGATCCACCGAATAGGCCGAATGTATTTGAAACTAAACGTCGACCACTTCATCATCGTTGGGAAGTTCATCTTAGTGATGACATCCTTGATGCCTGCAGTCAGCACTTCTGCGGCCGTCTTGCCCGCCTTGAAAGTTTGAACGAAGACATATGGGGTGCCTTTAACATCTTTGAAGACGATATCGTCCGTCGAAGCACCTTGACCCTTAGAGAAACCAATCGCAGCTTTGGTCCAGTTGCCATCTGCATCCTGGGCAATCTTTTTAGCCGGACCGCGGACTTCTTTTTTCACATCCGCCTGCTTATCAGCCAATCCTAACACTTGAACCGTCAAGCGCCGTGGGGTTGAAAAAGTTTTGATGTCTTCAAAATCAAGCCGTGCGTCGGTCAAAAACTTGGTCATGCGTTCCTTAAGTTGTAACACACTCGGTGTAACGACGTGGGCCGGCATTTCTTCCAAACCGATTTCTAATAAATAAGTTTTCGCCATTATTTCGTCTCCTCCTGTGCGTGTTTTAATAATGGGAAGCCACGTTTTTCACGTTGCGCCACAAATTCCTTGGCAATCGACTTCGCCATGTTCCGAATTCGGTCCAAGTAGCCAGCCCGTTCCGTCACTGAAACCATACCACGCGCATCCATCAAGTTGAAGGTGTGGCTACACTTGAGACAGTAGTCATACGCTGGATGAACCAGCCCATTTTTGATTTGGCGCTTGGCTTCCTTTTCATATTCATCAAATAGCATTAACAATAAATCTTCATTGCTTTCTTCAAAGGCGTACTTGGAATTTTCAAACTCTGGTTCCAAGAAGATATCGCCATACTTAACGCCGTCGCCCCATTCCAGATCGAAGACGGAGTTGACGTCTTGAATGTAAGAAGAAAGCCGTTCCAACCCATAGGTGATTTCAGAAGTGACCGGATCCACTTCTAAGCCGCCGACCTGTTGGAAGTACGTGAATTGACTGATTTCCATTCCGTCCAACCAAACTTCCCAACCAACACCGGCACAACCCATGGATGGGTTTTCCCAGTTATCTTCCACGAAACGAATATCATGTTCGAGCGGATTGATGCCCAATTGTTCTAGACTTTGTAAATATAAGTCCTGAATGTTTTCTGGTGAAGGCTTCATGACCACTTGGAATTGGTGATGTTGATACAAACGGTTCGGGTTTTCCCCGTAACGACCATCAGCTGGCCGCCGGGATGGTTCCACGTAAGCAGCGTTCCATGGTTCCGGACCGATTGCACGTAAGAACGTATACGGGCTCATCGTTCCGGCCCCTTTTTCTGTATCGTAAGATTGCATTAACATGCAGCCTTGATCTGACCAAAACTTCTGCAAGGTCAAGATGATTTCTTGCACTGATAACTTTTTGCTCATTATAATCCTCCCAAAAATTAGTGACTGAACGGCTGATGGCTTCGCATGGTGGTCCCATTTTCGACCAAAGATGGCACAAAAAAAGTCCCCTGTCGTCAACAATAACGACATAGGGACGATTGGTTTCGCGGTTCCACCCTACTTCTGAGTAACCTCAGCAGCTTAATTATACGGTATTAAAGCTCCGAAAGCGCCAATTAACGTCTTTGATTAGCCGTTTCACACCACCACGGCCTCACTGAAATCAAATTCCGTTAACCTTCTCTCATCAACACTTAACTATTCAGTTCTTCATCATCATAGCCGATGACTGCGCGTTTGTCAATCCTCACTCTTGCGCGGCGTGAGCGGTCGATACCAACTGCTCATCTGATCAATGAAACGTTTGGACTTCAACCGCACACCGACTGAGTTCTGATAAATTTCATCTAAAATCCGGCGCAACTCTGCCGCTGTCCGTGGCTTGACCTTAATTGAATGGACTTTGGCTAAATCTAATACCGAGAACTTCCGCAAGTAAAAAATGGCTGCCGCACTCGCATGCAAGCGGTGCGGGTCCAGATGCCAATGTTGCTGACATAACAGGCCACCATAGCTTTCAGAATAATCCAGTGGTAAGTCGGTACGGCCACAGACCGTGCACCAGCGTAGTTCCGGAGCGACTCCAAATGGCGCCAATAATTGGATTTCAATCACATTGGCGACCAAGGCTGGCGCGACATCTGCGTCAATCAATTGTAGCGCACTGGTCAATTGTTGGTACCAGCGCCCCACCGGTTCATTATCCGGAAACGCAACATCAATCAAGTTCATGACATAGGTGGCATAAGCGTTGAGTGCAATATCTTGGCTAATATGCTCAAAATACTGGACGTGCTTGACGCTATTAATATACGACAGCCCCTGATCACGCAAGTCACCGACATACTCACCCATGGTAAAGGGCAAGAGCTCTGCGGCCATTTTAAACCCACGACGACGGGCGCCACGAATGAAGAACATCTTCTTGCCATATTCGGCCGTCAAAAACTTGATGAGCATATCACGTTCGCGGTAGTCGCGTCGAAAAAGTAAAATACCATTAAAATTTGTGACCATCTGTTGGGCCATGCGATCACCTAACGATTCTAGTAGTCATCTTGCCGGTAGCCGTAGCTTGCCAGCAAGTCTTGCCGGTCCTTCCAATTCTCTTGGACCTTCACCCATAATTCAAGGTAGACCTTGTCTCCAAGCAAGTGTTCGATATCACGGCGCGCCATCGAGCCGATCTTCTTCAGCATGCTACCACCTTTACCGATGATAATGCCTTTTTGTGAGGACCGTTCGATAATGATCGTCGCTTGAACGTGAATCTTTTCTTCGTCCTGCCGTTTGATCGAATCAATCACGACAGCAGTTGAATGCGGCACTTCTTGGCGCGTCAATTCTAGGACTTTTTCACGAATCAACTCTGAAATAATGAAGCGTTCGGGATGGTCCGTCACTTGGTCAGAAGGATAGTATTGCGGACCTTCTGGCAACTGCTTTTTCAGGGTCGCTAACAGTTCATCAACATTGTTACCTTCCAAGGCCGAAATTGGATAAACTTCTTTCCACGGCAACGCATCCTTGTACTGATCCATGATTTCTAGTAAGTGGTCAGGATGGACTTGGTCGATTTTATTAATCACCAAATAAATTGGCTGTTTGACATTCTTTAAACGGTCAATAATAAAGTTATCACCGGCACCACGGCGTTCGTCCGCGTTGATCATGAAGAGCACGGCGTCGACTTCACCTAATGTTGATAGCGCCGACTTGACCATGAAATCACCTAAGCGACTGTGCGGCTTGTGAATACCAGGCGTGTCGATAAAGACCATCTGTGTGTCTGCAGTGGTGTAGATGCCTTGAATCCGATTCCGCGTTGTTTGGGCCTTATCAGACATGATTGCGACCTTTTGGCCCACGACCCGGTTAAGTAACGTTGATTTACCGACATTCGGACGACCAATAATCGCCACAAAACCGGAATGAAATGCTTGTTGTTCTGCCATAATTAATTCCTTTCACTATTTGCCGAAGGAGCTACACCCAATCAGCCGAGCCAGTGACTGAGCACCAGCCAGAGTTTGGGCGCAAAGAGTATCAAACCGACGAGCACGGCAAACGCAGCCGCAAAGACAACTGCGCCAGCCGCGATATCTTTAATTTTTTTAGCTTGCGGACTAAACCTTGGGCCTGTAATCATATCTGAGAGATTCTCAGCAATCGTATTGTTGATCTCACAGAGCATCACCAAAAAGATGGCGAGCGCCAGCCATAACCACTCGTTGACGGTCAAGTGAACCCACCAGCCAGCAATCAACGCAACAGCGCCCAATACCAGGTGTGTCCGCATATTCCGTTCTTCAATCACAACCGTTTTGAGCCCATTCCAAGCATGTAACCACGATTGCCAAAATGAATGGTTTTTCCCAACCTGAAGCCGGTCTGGTCTATTTTTCGAGCCCATAAGCATCCAAAATCTGCCGTTGTAGTGTGAACATTTCAGTTTCATCCGCTGGCTGTAGATGGTCGTAGCCATTTAAATGCAAAAAGCCGTGAACCACTAAGTACCCTAATTCACGGGCTTCGGAATGTTGCAAAAAGGCGGCCTGTTCACTGACTTTATCAACGGAAATCATGATATCACCCAGGTTTAACGGCAGTTCTGCTGCCAGCTCCGGATCCATCACGATCAAGTCGTCATCATCGTCGTCGTGCATTGCAAAACTAATGACGTCGGTCGGGCGGTCAACGCCCCGATACTGTTCATTAATTTTTTGAATGTCATCATTATTCATTAGCGTCACGGAAACTTCCGTATCGTCCCGTAATTTTAACGTTTTGCCGGCCAAATCAATTAAATCACGAATGAGTTGTAATTGTTCTGGCTGGGCGCCCGCTGAGGTTTGATCATATAATTCTAAGTCCATAAGTGCCCCCTACCGTTGTTCCACCTTATCATATGCGGTGATGATTTTAGCGACGACTGGATTTCTGACCACATCATCCGCCGTAAACTTCACAAATGAAATATTACTGATACCACTCAAAATTTGCTCAGCTTGAATCAAGCCACTCTTGGTGTGACGTGGCAAGTCGATTTGAGAGATGTCGCCATTGACGATCATCTTAGCCCCGAATCCTAAGCGGGTCAAAAACATCTTCATTTGCGCATTAGTCGTATTTTGCGCTTCGTCCAAAATAACAAACGCATGATCCAGCGTCCGCCCCCGCATGTAAGCAAGCGGTGCAATTTCGATAATACCGCGATCCATCAACCGTTGGGTATGCTCAGCACCGTAAATATCATACAACGCATCGTAAATTGGCCGTAAATAAGGATCGACCTTTTCTTTCAGATCACCAGGTAAGAATCCCAGACTTTCACCCGCTTCAACAGCTGGCCTTGTCAAAATCAACTTCTCAACGTCGCCCCGTTTTAAAGCGGCAATGGCCATGACGACCGCCAAGTAAGTCTTCCCGGTCCCGGCTGGGCCAATGCCAAAGGTGATATCACTCTTGGCCACCGCTTGTACGTACTGCCGTTGGCCAAAATTCTTCACGCGAATCGGTCGGCCCCGATTATCTTTAATCAACGTCTCTGAATAGAGGTCTTTAAAATAATCTAAGGTCCCGCGGTTCACCATCTTGATGGCACTAATCACATCCGGCGCACCGATTTGAATGCCTTGTTTAATTAAACTCGTTAAATTATCTAGGACTGCTTGTGTGTTATGAACGGCTGCTTCATCATCACTACTAATCGTCATCTGATCACCGAACACGTGTAATTGGACATGCAACCCATCCTCTAGTAATGCAAGGTGGGCATCCTCAGGTCCTAACAGTGCCACTGATTGGGCTGGATCAGCAATGAGAAATTTTTGTTCATATTTTGAGTTTTCGGTCAAAAACATGGACTCCTTTATTGACAGATTTAATTACCATTAGCTGGTAATGGCACCCGCGTTTAGCGTGATAACCGCGCTGATTTCGGCAGGTATTTGTTAGTTAATCATAGCATAAAAGCCCGCCTGCTACCAGCGCAAGGCCACCGTCCATTGGATTCGACGGGGCACACGCTTCCGAACATGAATGGTAACCGATTACGCATTGCGCTAGTGAATCTGTCATGAATCATGATTAAAGCATGCCAAGTTGGCGTCCTGTTCATCAGCCGAGGCGCGCCATATTCCGACCTCCGGGGCTGGCTGACAACGCTGGAACAGGGCGGACATCGATTTGAACTCACGCAGAGAACCACTGCGCAATTTCAAATACGAGTCTTCTTCTAGCCCGGGAACCCCACCCGGACAAGAAGAATTTCGCCCTTGAGCATTGTCAGCCAGCCCCTACAGTCGGGAACCCGCTCGAATGGCAGATGAACGGCCACCAATCTGGGTACAATTGACCACTCAATGTTTAGTAACCAGGACTTCAGGCAAAGCTTTAATCGGTATCGTTGATGCTTTATGGTATTTGAGTACTGAGAAGATTCCCGGAATATTATTCATTAATCTCAATTCCACTAATTTCAACGGTAACTAGCATTGAATTCAGTCTATAAAATGGCCGTCATTTAGAATTCAAAGTTTTGAAGTATCAGGCAACTAGAGAAGATGCTGACAAGTTCAGTGGTGTTGCTTGTCTGATAGTATGATTAAGAATGTTCAGCAATCATTAGACACCAGTCTGACAGTTCAATATCAAAATCCCCGTGGGCCAAGGAACCAACGCCTAATCCAACAAGAAATCGGGTCCGCATATGTCCGCCTTTCGAATACCTGGAAGCCGGTGTAGGACGCGCCTACCACTGCATGTTTACGCGAACTCGCCTTGTTTCCAGCGGTTCTCAGCTGGCAGCACTTGAACTTAAAAAACAGCATGATTTAATCATCTATAATGCTAAATAACAACTAGCACAACGCGTACAGAATGGACGCCTTCAAACATACTGCTATCAACAGTCCGACTGTTGTCGTTATCACTGAAATTGTGACGGTTCAAACCGCCTTTTAGTGACCAACGCAACAATTCTCAGCGCACCAAAAAAGCCGAGGAATTAATCCCCGGCTAACCGTTAATTCAATAATGATTTAACTGTTTGGTTGATCAGCTTGCCATCTGCCTGGCCTTTAAGCTTTGGCATAACGGCCCCCATCACCTTACCGAAGTCACCTTTACCGGTTGCTCCGACTTGCTTGATAGTGTCCGCTACAATCTGTTGAACTTCTTCGTCCGACAATTGTTTTGGCATATACTTCTCAACAATTGCAATTTCTGCTTTAACGCCGTCAGCTAAATCCTGACGACCCGCATTTTCGAATTCACTTAATGATTCGCGCCGTTGCTTCAGTTCACGTGATAACACGCTCACTTCTTCATCAGCCGTTAAATCATGGCCAGCGTTAATTTGTTCATTCATTACCGCTGACTTAAGCATCCGTATAACGCTGAGGGTTTGCTTATCGCGCGCCTTCATCGCAGCTTTCAGATCACCATTGAGCGTATCTAATAAACTCATTGGTTTCCCTCCTCGTTGGGTGAATTAGTAAACTACTAATTACTTGAAACGACGACGGTTCTTACGCTTACGTGCTGCTTCAGATTTTAACTTCTTCTTCACACTTGGTTTCTCGTAGAATTCCCGTTTGCGGTATTCTTGTAAAGTACCACTTTTTGAAACGGTACGTTTAAAGCGACGAAGAGCATCATCAAGAGATTCGTTTTTACGAACGACTGTTTTTGCCATGTTAAATTCCCTCCCTCCGAGCTCAAAAAGTAACCGTTAAATTATGCATACTTACACATAACGCAACTGTTCTAGTAAATTATACATAAATTGAAAAAGGCCGTCAACCAAAGTTTACAATTTCCTTAAAATAAATCCGGAAGCAGCCTCGATACTCCGGACAGTAAATCGTTTTCAAGACTGACGTGCTATGCTACACTAAGGTTATTATTGAACCGAAATGAGGTTATCATATGTCAGCAATTAAAGTCTTTATTTTATCAGATTCCATTGGTGAGACGGCGCATAACGTGGCACTCGCCGCAGCGGCCCAATTTTCAGACTATGAAATTCGTTATCAACGTTTTCCATTTGTCCGGACCGACTCGCTACTACAAACGGTGCTCGCCCAAGCACTCAAGGAACATGCAGCTATCTTCCACACCTTCGTGGACCGGCGCTTGAGCCAAGTCGTTAACCACTACTGCGAAGCACATGACTTGCCCTACTATGACGTCATCACGCCCGCGCTAGACACGTTCTCACAAATCACACACGTTCAGCCGTCAAATCATCCTGGGACGGTCCACGCGCTCAACACGAATTATTTTGACCGGATCAACGCGATTGAATTTGCCGTGACCTATGATGATGGTAAGAATCCGAGTGGCTTTCTGGAAGCCGACGTGGTCTTATTAGGGGTCTCACGGACTTCTAAGACGCCACTATCATTATACTTGGCCAACCGAAACTTAAAAGTTGCCAACTTACCGCTCGTGCCACAAGCCCAAATTCCCGACGAAATCTGGAAAGTGGATTCGAAGAAGATTTTTGGTTTGACTAACGATCCCGACAAATTAAATGATATTCGACGTCAGCGGATGGTCCAATACGGCTTGAATCCCGATACGATGTATTCCAATACCGATAAAATCAAAGCTGAATTGGACTACGCCGATAAAATCTTCAAAAAAATTGGTTGCCTCGTAATCAATGTTGCCAACAAGTCGATTGAAGAGACCGCTACCTTGATTACTGAAAGTCTAAACACTGATGGCACTGGTGAAAATTAGACTTGGTTAATACAAAACCGTTGCCTTCATCATTTGAAGGTAACGGTTTTTTCGTGCCATCAATTAAGCGGCACACCACGCTAAAGCAAGTCGACGCCACCATCAACATGTAAGACTTGGCCCGTCACAAACTGGTTCTGCATCAAATACACATAGGCGGAAGCGACTTCAGCTGGCGTGGCCACCCGTTTCAAAGGATTGCCCTGACTAGCCGCGGCAGTCTGAGCCGATAACTGGTCAGCCGATAATCCACGCCAAAGCCCGGTCGGCGTCCATGTTGGTGCCACGGCGTTAACGCGGTGGACTGGGCCCATCTCAACGGCTAACCCAGCCACCAGCGTATTGATGGCCTGATTCCCAACAATGGCGCCAGAAGCGTTATCCGGTCGACCACCCGCTCCAGAAGTCATGATGAGACTGCCATGTAGCGCCAAGTGCTTGCTAGCCAACTGGGCCAGTTGTAAATTTACGAAGAACTTGTCTTCAATCGTTTTACGAATTGCCGCGACTGAATTATCTAAGAAGCCGCCACCCATGGCCCCACCAAGCATGGAAACGATATGGTCAAACTGTGATTGTGCAGTGAAGAACGCCGTCAATTGGTCGTGATCCTGTGCATCCAAAGCAGTTCCTGTCACGCGGTCCGGTGCTGCCAACGTCGTACAAGCAGCTTGAACATGCTCAGCTGTATGCCCAATCAGATGAACTTGCGCACCCGCTTGCAGCGCTTGCCGCGCGATTTCTAATCCAAACCCAGACGTTCCGCCGACGATTAAGACGCGTTGTTTGTTAAGTGTCATGATTAATTTCCTCCTAAATGAAAATAAAAACGATAATCGCAATCGATTATCGTTCAATTCTGATTAATTAACGTTGTGCTTCAATATCTTCAATCAAATGGGCATTAAATTGGCCCGCCCGAAGCATCGCGATTTCATATTTATACGGCGGTAGCTGATGTTTCTTATCTTCACCGACATACGGTGTTTCCAAAATCTTGCTGACTGCTTCCAGTTGTGGATGATGGGCGACATAATTGAGCGTATCAAATCCGATCGTCCCCATCCCAATATTCGTATGGCGGTCTTTGTGCGCCCCTTGGGGATTTTTGGAATCATTCAAATGGACCACGCCCAGCCGGTCTAACCCGATGACGTGATCAAATTCATTCAAGACACCATCAAAGTCGTCCTTGATGGCATAGCCGGCATCACTCGTGTGACAAGTATCAAACGTTACCGATAATTTTTCATTATAAGTCACGCCATCGATCATTTGCGCCAACTCTTCAAACGTCCGACCAACCTCGGTTCCCTTACCAGCCATTGTTTCCAGCGCAATTTGTACGTGTTGTTCTGGCCGAATCACGGTGTTGAGTCCCTTAACGATTTGGGCGATGGCTGCGTCCGGTCCCGCGCCAATGTGGGCTCCGGGATGCAAGGTCAGTTGTGTCGCGCCAACCGCATCGGCCCGTTGAATTTCTTGGTAGAGAAATTCCGTCGCAAATTCAAAATAACCGGGTTTCTTCGTATTACCGAGATTAACAATGTACGGCGCGTGGACCACGATTTGCTGCAAATCATTGGCAGCAATCACCGGCTGTGCCTCGTCAATCTTCAACTCTTCAATTGGCTTACGCCGGGTGTTTTGCGGTGCACCCGTATAAATCATGAACGTGTTGGCCCCATAACTCACTGCTTCGTTGGCTGACCCCAGTAACATGTCGGGTGCCTTCATCGAAACGTGTGACCCTAATCTCAACATTTTCGGTCCCATCCTTTACGCTAGTTTGACGTTACTGGTCTACACCTGAACGTCGCATATACAATCATTATACACATTTTCCGCCACAAGCAGGAGCATCTGCGCTTAATTGCCCAAATCGATTCACTGTTCGTGCGTCGTGGTATGCGGATAAAAATAAGCCAATGTTCGCTCACCGGCATGCCCGTCATTGCGCGTGTTCCATAATTGGTTAAAATTAGTCAACTGCATCGGCTGTGCCGGCGCTGCCAAGACTTGGTTCAACTCGGCCATCGTCGTCACCATTGGCCCCGGCGCCCACTCCTTGAAATCCGCTTGTAAGCCAACTTCTCGTTCATAATGTTGCCAATCAAAGACATAAAAAATCATTTTTTGGCAATTTGGTAAGAGCGCATAGTCAAAAACGACCGATGAATAATCACTAATAAGGGTGCTTGCGACCGTCAACAATTCATCCGTACTAAATTCTGGAACCAACGTCACCTGGTCAGGAAAGCGGGCTTGCAAGTCGCGCTCCTGACTGGCGAGGTGCGGATGCAATTTGATAATCAGCCGTTGATTGGCCCGCAACTGCAATTGGTCAAAATCCGTTGGCAATGCAAATTGCACCCCCGCCCGATAAGTTGGCGCATACAAAATAACTTCCTGTTGTTTAAAATCTGGGTAACGCTGATAAATAGCCGCAGCCGTCTTCTGAACCCATTTTAACTGCCGATAACGGTCTGAACGCGGATACCCGAGCACCCGCATCCGTGCCATCGGGACATGGTAACTGTCCGCAAAGACTTGCCCCATCTTGTCCGCACCGACAACGTAATCGGTAATCTGATTATAGACGGCTTGAAACCGCCGTTGGTCGCCAGCCGAACGTTTGACCGTCTGCGGGTCGCCCCACCCAAAGGTCTTCACCGCCCCAGCCGCATGCCAGAGCTGGATCATGCGCTGATTTGGCCGTCTAGTCAGACCAGCGGTAAACGCATAGTAGTTATCCAGATAAATATCGGCTGCCCGGGTCAAAACGGGTACCCCGTGCAAGGCAAAGCCGATCGAGTCTTGAAACGGCTGCGTTGCGATGCCTTCCGCTGCCAACTGTTTAGCACCGGCTTGCGCACCCGGTAAATAATAGACCATCACCCGCTGTGGCAATCGATCGGCTAACTGTCGAATGAAGTCTAAATTATCGGCAAAGCTCATCAGATAGATCACCTGATCCGTTGATTTGAAGTGTGCCAACCATGAGACGATCCGCACTAACCAAATATAAATTATTTTTTTCACGCTTGTCTTCCCTTCATTGCCATGTCAATGCATACGATACGTTTCATTCATATTGCAGCTCACGTGAAGGACCAGTATTTAAGACGTGGGAGGTTAGCTTAAATCTGTGTCCTCACCGGCCATTGTCCAGAATACTTGTAAGCCGCTGTATGACGAACCTACAACTGCAGTTTTACGCTAACTCGCTTTGTTTCCAGTGGTTCTATGCTGGCTGCTTTGAACTAAAAAATTGGCATGCTTTGAACATGATTCGTGCTAAATAACAACTAGCACAATGCGTGTGTATTATATAACAAATTGTTATTTCCAAGCTAGTCCTTTGGGTCGGTTCGAATACCTGGTAACCATTGATAGCCGGCTGCTGGCACAAAAATTTACAATAAAAAAGCCGCGCCTTTAGACCGTAATAACTGCTAAATGCGCGGCGCTTAACTTCATCATAGCTGATAAGTCGTGTTGATACCCATGACTATGGTTTTGGCTCGTAAAAATGCCCCAAAATCTTGACAGTGTCGGAAATGCTGACAAAGGCGTGCGGATCAGATTCCGCCATCGCCGCCTTCAGCTCACCCATCTCATAACGCGTGATAACCGTAAAGAGAATCGTCTTATCATCGTGTTGATAAGCCCCTTCAGCGTTATGGACGATGGTCACCCCGCGACGAATGCGGTTTTGAACACTATCGATCACCGTTTTCGGTCGACTGGTAATAATCATCACCTGCATCTTTTGTTGACGAGTATAGGTCATGTCCATGACGCGGCCGTTGACAAACAAGCCCAATGCGGAGTAGAACGCGTATGGCCACCCGTAAACAAAGCCGGCCGCGATGACGATAATCGAGTTGAAGGCCATGTTGATGGTCCCGATGCTACGCCCAGTTTTGCGACGTAACACGATTCCAATAATATCTAGCCCACCGGTCGAAATCCCGTTTTTGAGCGCCGTCCCAGTCCCAAAACCGTTGACCGCACCCCCGAAAATCGCACAAATAATCGGGTCATGGGTTAAGCCAACTGGGACAATCAGTTTAATCATAATACTGGACAACGTTACGGCTAAGAACGTATATAGCGTGAATTTATGTCCAATTGAACGCCATGCGATAATGAACATCGGCACGTTCAAAATAAACAGTAATGCCGCGGTCGAGACCTGAATCGGAAGAAACTTAGTCATTAAACTATTGATTAATTGAGCCAACCCGGTAATCCCTGATGAATAAATATGCCCGGGCGTCCAGAAATAGTTCATGGCGATTGAAACTAAAATGGCGTAAATAAAAGCCGTCGACGCTTTGACCACGTCACGATGATGCTTGGATAACTGCTGAAAATCATCCATGAATAGTGTGCGCTCCTTTACGTTTTTGCTTCCGTTATTGTAACACGCCTAACCGCGGACGACCGGCCTTTTGCAGTATTCTGCTAGAAGTCTCACGTTTCTCAGTGAAATCACATTATCAAAGTCGACGCACGTTAAATCAACTTCTGATCATGTCCACTGACTGGGGGCCTCATTGCGCGTCAAAAGTCCCGTTTTGTCCGTAACTAATCCACTTTTGGTGCATCCGCCCATTGCTTGGCAATAAAATCAGCGCGGCCGCCTGCTTCTTGTTCGGCATACACGACCGGATTGTTTTTGTAAAAACGCTGGTGACGAGCTTCAGCCGGATAAAATGGCTGGGCGTCTTCAATACTAGTCACGATTGGCTTATCGAACCGTTCACTGGCTTGTAATGCCCGTTTAGACGCTTCCGCGATTTCGCGCTGCTCAGGACTATTGACGAAGATGACTGGCCGATAATTATCACCACGGTCTTGGAACTGGCCCATTGCATCCGTGGGGTCCGTTTGATGCCAATAAATGGTCACAAGGTCCGCATAACTGATAACTGCCGGATCAAAGGTAATTTTGACCGCTTCAGTATGCCCGGTCGTGTGTGATTTGACCTGCTCGTATGTCGGATTTTTCGTGTGTCCGCCGGTATAACCCGAGACGACACTTTCAATGCCAGGCTGACTGTCGAACGGTTGGACCATGCACCAAAAACATCCGCCCGCAAAAATTGCTGTTTCCATGAGAATCCCTCCAACTAAATATTAATATAAATCTAACACTAATCAAAAAGAACGTCCATTACTGAACGTCCTTTCCATCATGATTATTCAACTGAATCGTCGTCATCATCATCCGTCACAGGATGCATAATCGTCAAATCCAAGTCGGTCAATTGTTGATCAGCAACTCGTGCTGGTGCACTAGTCATTGGTTCGGAAGCTTTCGAGTTCTTAGGGAACGCGATCACTTCACGAATATTATCCTTACCAGCCAGCAGCATGGCGAACCGGTCTAAACCGATTGCCAAACCGCCATGAGGTGGGAAGCCCATGTCAAGCGCATCTAGTAGGAAGCCAAATTGTTCTTTGGCTCGTTCTGGCGTGAAGTCCAATGCCCGGAACATCTTTTCTTGAAGTTCACGAGTATGGATACGGATCGAGCCGCCACCTAATTCATAACCATTTAAAATAATGTCATATGATTGTGCGTGAGCTTGGTGTGGGTCTTCACCCTCATCTAAGTAGTGCACATCTTCTTCATTTGGCATCGTGAATGGATGGTGGGCTGGAACCCAGCGTTCGATTCCTTCATCATATTCGAACAATGGCCAGTCAACGACCCACAAGTAGGCGTATTGATTTTCGTCAATCAAATCAAGTTCCTTGGCGATGGCCTTCCGCAGATAGCCGAGCGTGTCAGAAACCACTTTGAAACTGTCCGCAGCAAATAGCAACAAGTCGCCCGCTTTGGCCCCGGCAGCAGTCGTAATCGCTTCAAAGTCCCCGTCATTCTTAAAGAACTTCGCCACTGGACCGCTGAAGCCGTCGTCAGTGACCTTCATCCAGGCTAAGCCCTTTGCGCCAAAGCGTTTGACATAGTCTGTATAGGCATCGATCTGCTTACGTGAATAATGGTCAGCCCCGCCAGGAACGGCAATCGCCTTGACCATACCACCATTTTCAAGTGCATTATCAAAGACCTTGAAACCAGCCTTAGCGACCGCTGTGCTCATGTCTTTTAATTCCATACCGAACCGCACGTCTGGCTTTTCAGAACCAAACCGGTCCATTGCTTCTTGCCAAGTGAGGCGGGTAAATGGCGTCTTGATGTCGATGCCTTTGACCTGCTTCATGACTTGTTTGATCAAGCCTTCGGTGTATGACTGGATCTCTTCAGCGCTCAAGAAAGACGTTTCCATATCGATCTGGGTGAATTCTGGTTGGCGGTCACCACGTAAGTCTTCGTCCCGGAAACAACGGGCAATTTGATAGTAGCGGTCAAAGCCGGCACCCATCAATAATTGCTTAAATAACTGGGGTGATTGTGGTAAGGCATAGAAATGGCCTTGGTGCACCCGTGATGGCACTAAGTAGTCCCGGGCCCCTTCAGGTGTTGACTTGGTCAAGAATGGCGTTTCAATGTCGTAAAAGCCATTGGCATCAAAGTAACTGTGCACCGCTTGGGTAATGCCATTACGAATCTTCAAGCTCCGTTGCATTTCAGGCCGGCGTAAGTCTAAGTAGCGATATTTCAACCGTAATTCATCCGACACATTGATGTCATCTTGAATATAAAATGGCGGTGTCTTGGCCTTGTTTAAAATCTTAGCATCGTGGACTTCAACTTCCACCTTACCTGATTTCATCCGGTCAGTCACAGCTTTGGCGTCCCGATTAACCACCGTTCCTTGGACTTCGATCACGTATTCGCCCCGTAATTCATCGGCAACTGCTAATGCATCCGCTGAGAATTCCTGACTGAACACTAATTGAACAATGCCTTCACGGTCCCGTAAATCAATAAAAATCAGATTACCAAGGTCACGCCGCTTTTGGACCCAACCTTGTAAGGTGACCGTTTGGCCTAAATAATCTTCATTAATAAGGCCTGCATATGTGGTTCGTTTCATAACATGCTTCCTCCTTCTTCTCTTTCGGCAAACTTGCCGTCCCTTATTACTTATCTAAAACTTGGTGAGCATCTTGATAAATATCGGCCATTGCAACCTTGGTCTCATCACCAGTTGCCATCGCCTTTAAATTAACGGCTTGTTCGGCTAATTCAGCTTCACCAACCGTCATCGTGTAACGGGCATTCAAGCGGTCAGCACTCTTAAACTGTGCTTTTGGCTTGCGGTCCAAGTAATCCCGTTCAGCCTTGTAGCCAGCGGCCCGTAACGCCTGAACGAGTTTCAAAGTCGTCGCGCTAGCTTCGTCGCCGATACCAACGACGTAAACATCAAGTTGGTCATCAGTTGGGACTTCAATGTTTTCGGCGTCCATCAACACTAACAGGCGTTCGACACCCAAACCAAAGCCAACACCTGAGACTTCAGGGCCACCGAGTTCCTTGACTAACCCGTTGTACCGGCCACCAGCACAAATCGTCGTGTAACCTTTGCCGAGTGCTTCGGAATGCGTCATGATTTCAAAAATCGTGTGGTTGTAATAATCCAACCCGCGGACCATCGTTGCGTCAATTTCGTATGGAATGTCGAGCGCATCCAAGTACGTCTTGGTCTGATCAAAGTGCTCCTGAGCTTCAGGCGTTAAATAATCTAGGATCGATGGCGCATCGGCCACGAACTGTTGATCTTCTGGTGCCTTACTATCCAGTACCCGCAATGGATTCTTGTGGAGCCGTTCCTTAGAATCATCACTCAATTCGTCAAAGTGTGGTTCCAAGTAATCGATCAGTGCTTGGCGGTAGTCATCACGCGTCTGTTGGTCTCCCAGCGTATTGATAACTAATTTTAAGTCGTTGAGGCCAAACTTCTTGAGCAAGTTGAATCCCATTGCGATTACTTCAACGTCTAGCGCGGCGCTTTCACTCCCAAAGGCTTCGACCCCGAGTTGATGGAATTCACGTAACCGACCAGATTGTGGCCGTTCATAGCGGAACATTGGTCCCATATAATAGACTTTATAAGGTTTTAAAACTTGTGGCCCATATAATTTGTTTTCGACAAATGCACGGACCACGCCGGCCGTACCTTCTGGCCGTAACGTAATGTGCCGATCACCCTTATCGTGAAAATCATACATTTCCTTAGTCACGATATCTGATGTGTCGCCAGCTGAACGTGAGAAGACTTCAAAGTTTTCAAACATTGGTGTGCGAATTTCTTTAAACTGATAAGTTTTGAAGACGGCGCGGGCCGTTGCTTCAACGTATTGCCATTTTTCACTATCGCCAGGCAAAATGTCGGCGGTGCCTTTAGGCCGTTGATATCTCATTAATTGGTTCCTCCATTTGATTGCAATCGACAAAAAAAGCGCCCTTGATTATTTACCAAGGGCGCAATTGCGCGGTACCACCTTTATTGAGTACTAATTGATAACGTCTGTAATCACAGGCGGAACGCTGCCGTTCACCTCAAAAGCGTCTCCTCATTGCTCACTATCCGGAATTCTCAGCACTACCGGTCTCTGGTTAAAGTGTGGCACAATGCTCTTACTTTCTCTGCGGTCGATTGATTAATATATGGTTAAAGTTACACGAAATTCGCTTAAAAGTCAACGACTCTCGTTAAATTTCTGCCAAGTTTTCGTCGCGTGCTGATTTTTTTGGTATACTATTTGCAGCACTTTAAATTGCAATTATCTTAAATTTAGTTGGTGACAATCCATGCAAGTTCTTAAACAATTTTGGCGTCAAATTACCGTGACCGTGATTTTTATTGGCCTGGTAATTGGATTCGTGATCTTACTAGCGACCAACAATACGGCCACCGTTAATATCGCGAACGTCAATATCCGGAATGGTCCCGGGATGAGTTATGCCATCGAAGATACCACGGCCAAAGGGACAAAAGTCCACATTATGAAACGCAAGAATAATTGGTTATACGTTCGCTACGCTGATCATAAATTTGGCTGGATCGCCAGCTGGCTCGTCAATGAACACAACAGTCAGTTAGCGAAGACCACTAAGATTTCGGACGCTACCATCGTTTTAGACCCCGGCCACGGTGGTTCCGATTCCGGCGCCCTCTCCAATAAGGGCAAGATGGAAAAAACGTATACGCTACGGGTCGCTAAAGCAGTGGCTAAAAAGCTACGGGCTGCTGGTGCCCACGTCGTCCTGACACGGGATAGTGATAAATACGTTGGACTCAGCGCACGTCCGGCCATCGCCAACAAGTTGCATGCGGATGCCTTCATTAGTTTCCACTTTGATAGTTCACCGGAAAAAAATACCGCATCTGGGATTACGACTTATTACTATCACAAGTCCACCTCGCTGGCATTAGCCAAGGCGTTAAATAGTAAAGTTGAAGGTCTGCCGCTCCCAAGTAAAGGGACTGAATTCGGTGACTTCTTAGTTATCCGTGATAACTCGCGACCATCCGTCTTGATGGAACTCGGCTATATCAATGATAAATCCGACTTCAAGACGATCAGTTCTAAGAAGTATCCACAAGAAGTCGCACACGCCGTCTATGCTGGTCTCAGTACTTACTTTGCAAACCAATAATCTTAGTCACAGTTAGTCACAGCTTGCCTTATAGACGTGACCAGCATTACTGCACACTTCAAGCCGCTTCAAGAATCCATGTTGATTCTTGAAGCGGCTTTTTAATGTTTCTCAATAGGACTTGGTACTAACAAATTGGTACTGTTGCCGAGGTCGTCTCTCTTTAAACGACACAACTAGTCCACTTCAATTGTGCTTCACAACCGACTGCGTTATAGTAATCATAAACAGACCATCAGCGAACGTGTTATGCTGATTGCGAATTAGCATTAAGAATGATTAAATCATGACAATTTCTAAGTTCAAGTGCTGTCAGCTGAGACCCGCTGGAAAAAGTGCGACTTAGCGTAAACTTGCTGTTGTGGAGACGTCCTAGGCCGGCTTCCAGGCATTCTGGGCAATGGCCGGAACACCTTCCTGCTGAAGTACTCGAAAGGCGGACATGTGCGGACCCAACCTTTTGTATGATTAGTCGTTGGTTCCATTGTACACGGTCATCTTGATATTTAAGTGTCAGACAGTTTGCTAATAATCGCTAAACTTTCTTACCCATATTTTAATGCTTCGGATACACGGCTTCATTGAACTTGTCAGGACTTTTGCTAGTCGTCTGAGATAACAAAGTCTTGAATTTTAAGCGGCGGCATTTTTATCGACTGATTTGGCTAGTTGCCATTGAAATTTGTGGCATTGAGATGAGTAAATAATATTCAGGCAATCGTCTCAATAATTAAACGCTATAAGTCTTTACCGATACCAACTAAAAGTTTGCCTGAAGGACCAGTCATCTAATAATCAGTGGTCAATTGTACCCAGATAGGCGGTCGTTCATCTGCCATTCGAGCGGGTTCCCGACCGGAGGGGCTGGCTGACAATGTTCAAGGGCGAAGTTCTTCTTGTCCGGGCGGGTTTCCCGGGCTAGAAGAAGACTCGTATTTGAAATTGCGCAGTGATCTTCTGCGTGAGTTCAAATCGATGTCCGCCCTGTTCCAGCGTTGTCAGCCAGCCCCGGAGGTCGGACTAAGACAATCACCGGCAGACGAACAACAATCTGCCCAATCGGCACGTTTCAATCATGATTCATGACAAATAATTAGCATGATATGTTCAGCTTGAGCTTTGTTAGGAGGTTCTTTTGATGCAATTAACAACAAAATGGTTAGCGCAACTGCCCGTGTCCGAGATCACCCGCGCCATTCCAGTCAGTGGTGGTGATATTAACGCCGCGTTTCGAATCGAGACGGCGGACCAGTCGTATTTTTTGAAGGTCCAACCACAGCGCGATGAACGCTTTTTTGCCCATGAAATCGCTGGGTTACGTTTACTAGGTGCTGTCATCACCACCCCACAAGTGATTGCCACCGGGACGATTGACGATGATGGCTACCTATTGCTCAGTTGGTTAGACTCTGGTACTGGTAGTCAGTACGCCCTCGGTCAAGCCGTTGCGGCCGTTCACCAGCAGCATCAAGCACAATTTGGTCTCGACCATGACTTTACATTCGGAAAGCTCCCCAAAATTAATCATTGGCAGTCCGATTGGGCCACTTTTTACACGGAACAACGCTTAGATGTATTAGTCAAGTTGGCTTCACAGAACCACTTGTGGTCTACAAATCGTGAACACCATTATCAACGGCTCCGCCAAGAACTACTAGCAGACCCTTACATGCATCAAGTTCAGCCGAGCCTATTACACGGTGATTTATGGTCCGGCAATTATCTGTTTACGTCGACAGGCACCCCGGCGTTGATTGACCCAGATGTCTTTTATGGTGACCGTGAGATAGATCTCGCAATGACGACCATTTTCGGTGGTTTCGACGAAGATTTTTATCGTGGCTATCAAGCGGCCTATCCATTAGCCCCCGGTAGTCAGCAGCAACTGCCACGCTACCAGCTGTACTACTTGCTCGCACACCTCAACTTGTTTGGTGAGACCTATGGACCGGCCGTGGACCATATCCTAGACCAATACTAGCTGCAGTGTAATTCAAGTTGCCTAGACTGCCATCACCGTCAACCGGCATGAGCATCATTTCAACACGAAAAGCCCCGTTACTAGCACCACATGTTAAATGTCGCTAGTAACGAGGCTTTTATATTGTCTTATTCAACTGATCTACAAAATAGGCACAAATTAGCGGACCAGTGGTAACAGTTCATTCAAATCAGTGACTTGAACCTCAGGCGTACTAGTCACATGGATCAGCCGGTCAATATCAAACAAGTAGCCGGCAATGCCAGCGTTGTGGCCCGCATCAATATCCAAGTTACGGTCACCTACCATGACTGCTTGTCGGCGGTCAACTTGGTGCCTATCTAATAAATAATTCAATGCAGCGGGATCTGGTTTGCGTGGAAAGGGCTGCGCGGCAGTGACGGCATCCGTAAAATACTGCGCCAATCCTGCTTCTTGTAGGTAAACTTGGGCCTGTTCATTCCGATGAGTCATCAAATAGTTATGACCACCAACTGCGACGACGCGTTCCAGGACTGCCTGAGCACCATCAAACGCAGCTGGATGTTGTTGCAATTGCGGTTCAAAACGTTGATAACCCGCCCGCAGTTCATGCCAGTCCCAGCCATATTGCTTGGCAACGGTCCGTTCAGCATAACCGACGGACTGTTGCCGCATTAATTGATAAGTTGCTTCAGCGGTAATCGTGCCCCCTAATTCAGTCACTGCCCGTTGAAAGGCTTTGACCATTGCCGGGTACGTATCCAGCAAAGTTCCGTCTAAGTCCCATAAAAATTCGCGCATGATTCTCCTCCTAAAATTAGTTGGGTGACGCAAAAAGCCGAAAGTACCGTAATTGGTCTTTCAGCTTAATGGTTAGCGTTGGTCCGTATCGTAACAAATCGTCACGGGACCATCATTCGTTAATGACACTTGCATATCAGCACCGAATTCCCCAGTTGCCACTTGAACCCCGCCGGCAGCAAGTTGTTGATTGAATGTATCATACAATTTGCTAGCAGTATCAGGATCACCAACATCCGTAAAACTCGGGCGATTGCCGTGGCGCGTGTCCGCATAGAGCGTAAATTGCGAAATCGATAAAATGGCACCACCAACTTGTTGGACATTTAGGTTCAGTTTACCCGCATCATCACTAAAAATCCGCAAGTTCAAAATTTTGTGGGTCAGATAGTCGAGTTCGGCTTGGCCGTCACCATCTTCAAATCCCACTAATAGCACTAGACCGTGGTCAATGACCCCTTTAACCTGGCCATCAATCGTGACTTGAGCTTGTCGTGCGCGTTGAACAACTACTCGCATTGTAACCTCCTAAAACATCTTCCGTTCGACGACGTAAACATCTTGAACGTTTTTCAGACTATCCACGATTCGTTGCAAGTGCTCGAGATTTCGAACGCCCAACGAAACGCTAATAATCACCATCTTGTTATGGTCAACTTTCCCATTGACGTTCGTTAAGAACTTGGTGTGATTATTGATAACCTTCAAAACATCGTTCAACATGCCATTGCGGTTATAGCCTTGAATTTCGAGGTCGGAATTATAATTAGTCCGATCACCCTCAGGATTCTCCCATTCCACGTCAATCAAGCGCTCACCATTTGCTTCGGCACTCTTGACGTTTGGACAGTCGACCCGGTGAACGGAGACCCCACGGCCCTTGGTAATATAACCGACGATATCATCACCCGGGATTGGCGAACAACAGTGGCTCAGGCGAACCAGCAAGTTGTCGACACCCTGGATAATGACCCCGCCTGAAGAAGAAACTTTTTGACGTTTACGTTCTTGTTTTTCCTGTTCTTCATGCTGCTGGTCTTTCGACTTCTTCTTAGTCGAAGATTCGGTTGAATCAGCCAGAATCGCTTCTTCTCGTTCGCGTTGGCGGGTTGCTTCCCGCTCTTTGCGCACGTCACTCGTTAACCGATTGGCGATTCCCACAGGTTGAATGTCCCCAAAACCAAGGGCGGCAAATAAGTCGTCTTCACCTGAATAATGCATTTTCTGTGCGACCGCGGTCATCTTTTCCTTGGTCATAACTTCTTTCGGGTTGAATTCTAAATCACGTAGCTGCTTTTCGAGCATCTCGCGACCTGAAATAATATTTTCTTCCCGATCAGCATTCCGGAAGAATTGCTTGATTTTATTACGGGCCCGGCGCGTATAAACTAACTTCTGCCAGTCACGACTAGGACCAGTCGAACTAGTCGACGTTAAAATATCAACAATGTCACCGTTCTTGATCTGATAATCCAACGGCACGATTTTACCATTGACCTTGGCACCAGTCGTATGATTGCCGACTTCGGTGTGAATCGAATAAGCCATATCGAGTGGTCCAGCACCCTTTGGTAATTCAGTCACATCACCCTTAGGCGTAAACGCGTAGACCCGGTCACTGAAGAGGTCGCCTTTGACGCCTTCCATAAAGTCGGCGGCGTCCTTACTTTCGTCCTGTAATTCGATAATTTCCTTAACCAGGTTCAACTTGTTACCAGATTGTGTTTCTTGAACCTCGTCACGCTTACCTTCCTTATAAGCCCAGTGTGCCGCAACCCCATATTCAGCCACACGGTGCATTTCAAAGGTCCGGATTTGGATTTCCAACGGTTTGCCTTCTGGACCGACAACTGTCGTATGCAACGATTGGTACATGTTGGCTTTTGGCATCGCAATGTAGTCCTTAAAACGACCAGGCATGGGTTTCCACTGCGTATGAATCGCACCAAGCACCGCATAACAGTCCTTGATGGAATCAACGACCACCCGAATCGCCAACAAATCATAAAGTTGACTAAATTGCTTGTGCTTGTCACGCATCTTTTTATAAATCGAATAGATATGCTTCGGCCGGCCATAAATCTCCGCCTCAGGCAATTCCAAGTCATGGAGCGCCTTTTGAATATCCTGAATGGCGATCTCAATGTATTTTTCGCGGTCTTCGCGCCGTGAATTCATCAGATGAACGATTCGATAGTACTGTTGGGGGTTCAAGTATCTTAAGGAAATATCTTCTAGTTCCCATTTAATCGTACTAATCCCTAAGCGGTCTGCGATTGGCGCGTAAATTTCCAAGGTTTCATTGGCGATTCGCCGCTGCTTATCAGGACGTAAATGTTGCAATGTCCGCATATTGTGTAACCGGTCTGCCAATTTGACGATCATCACACGAATATCCTTGGACATCGCAAGCAACAGTTTCCGGTGATTTTCAGCCAGCTGTTCCTTATTCGACTTGTAACGAATCTTACCAAGCTTCGTGACGCCATCGACAATCACGGCAACATCATGGCCAAACAATTCCTCGACGTCAC
The DNA here is from genome assembly GCF_018991185.1 of Lactiplantibacillus sp. 7.2.4. NCBI lineage: Bacteria > Bacillati > Bacillota > Bacilli > Lactobacillales > Lactobacillaceae > Lactiplantibacillus > Lactiplantibacillus sp. 7.2.4. The sequence continues at coordinate 28,316 of NZ_JAGYGS010000011.1, read as the reverse complement.
CTAATGTTACACCGGTGTCTTCAACGACATCGTGCAAGAAACCCGATGCCACCGTTTCCGGATCCATTTTTAACTCGGCTAAAATTCCAGCAACCTGAATCGGGTGCATAATATACGGCTCACCTGATTGGCGATACTGATCCTTATGCACGTAGGTTGCAAAATCACACGCACGTTTAACCAGTGCCACGTGATCACTATTCATATACTCTTGGACCATGTCCAGGACATCCTGAGCAGTCCATGTAGGCTGTTTGGGCATTTTATCACCACGACTTCCACAAAGATTCTATTTGATAAAAGGCACGCGAGGTTCCCACCCAACGTGCCTTGACAACCGTTTTAACGCAAACTCGCGCGGGGACCAGTCAACCCGTATGCTAAGTAGGATATGCCTAAATCAACTAATGCTAAATAATAGACATAGGTTGGGAAAAACAAGTACAGCCCAACAAAGCAGCCGACTGGAAATAACCAGACGAGCCAACCAGTCCGTGCGGTACGGCGAATTTGCCAACCCACCATGGCAGCTAACAGGAAATCGACGACAAAGAGTAGCCAAACGATTTGATGAAAACGACTGACACTTAAGAGTTTCAGTAACCATGGTAATACGATTCCAACGACAAGCGCAATCAGCCAATACTGGCCATTAAACTTACGAAACTTTTCCGTCAAACTAACTCCCTCGCTTACGCTTTATTGCCAAATGACTATGATTATTAATTGTACACCACCGACCATAAAATTACACTAGTTCGCACCAAAAAGAAACACTACTTAACAAGTAAAGTGGCGCAGTTTCGGCACGCATGATCCGTGGTCCTAATCCAACTGGGGTCACCCCGGCCGCTTCTAACTGCGCAACTTCTTGCGGTGCTAGGCCACCTTCAGGCCCAAAAATCGCCAGTAATCGCTGCGGTGCCGCCATATGCTTCAAAGTTTGGACCAGCTGGCTACTTTCACCCTGCTTGGCGGACTCTTCCCAGGCAACAACGCCCTGGTCATAAGTCACGTGGGCCAGCACGCTCGTTAGGTCAGCTTCATATTGAACAGTCGGGATCATGGTTCGATGCGATTGTTCAGCCGCACCCTGGGCAATTTTCGCCAGCCGGGCTAATTTGCGTTCGCGTTTATTCGGCGCCCACTTGGCAACCGTCCACAAACTATCAAAAAACACGAAGGCGCTCGCGCCGAGCTCAGTTCCCCGTTGCACGATCTGCTCGGGTTTATCACCCTTCGACAGGCCACAGGCAATCGTGACTGGTACCGGTAATTCAACCTGAGGCGTTGTCACTGCGGTAATCTTAGCGACCGCCGTTTGGCCAGTGGTACTTTGCAACGTCGCAATCACGACTTGATGTGCGTCAGTCACAAATTCAGCCGCGTCGCCGGGTTGTGCCCGCATGACTTTAACCCAATGCTTGACCGTATCGCCGTCAATCGTGAAGGTCTGACCAACGCGCGCGTCGATTGGGGCGTTTAAAAAATATCGTTGCATGTCCAGTCCTCGCTAATCTTCATCCGTTGGCAGATAAGCCACAATACCGTGCCAGTCGCCCATCTGCGTGTGTTGTGCAATTTGGAAACCAGCATCCGTCAACGCTGTTAGGACCGTTTGGAACTTATCATCAATAATTCCAGAGGTAATGAAATAACCGCCCCGTTTTAAGTTCTGACGAGCTTGTGGCACCAGTGGAATGATGATTTCAGCTAAAATATTTGCGACAATAATATCTGCTTGTGTGTCGATGCCAGCCAACAAGTCATTGGCGGCAACCTTCACGTCTTTGGCAACTGGATTCAAATCAAGATTGGTTTGTGCAGAAGCAACGGCGACGTCATCTAAGTCATAAGCTTCGACAGCGCCGACTCCCATGGCCTTGGCCGCGATGCTTAACACGCCAGAACCCGTACCGACATCAATCAAGTGCTCACCACCGTTAATGACGGTCTCTAGGGCTTGCAGGCAGAGCTTAGTGGTCGGATGAGTCCCCGTCCCAAACGCCCGACCAGGATCGAGCCGTAAGACGAGTTCGCCGGATTGTGCAGGTTGATAGTCTTCCCAGCTCGGCACGATCGTCAAATACCGAGTCACCCGTACAGGATGGTAATATTTTTTCCACGCCGTTGCCCAGTCTTCATCAGACAGCGCCGTCATACTTACCTCGTTGGGAGCCGGATTTAGACCAAAATCGCTCAACTGGCTCACGCGTTGTTTGATCGTTGGCAGAATTTCAGGCACGAACACCGTCTCGGGATAATAGGCCGAAACCTGTGCGCCGCTGGTGACGTGGGGAATGGTATCCAGGTCGATAATTTCACCATACCGATCGGGTTTTAAATTCTGATAATCCAAAGCGTCATCAATTTTGACACCACTGGCTCCAACTTCCATCAAAATATTCGAAACCGCCTCAACGGCTTCGTTGGAAGTACTAACGGTTACTTCAGTCCATTTCATAAATGACGTGCTCCTTTTGTGTGATTTCATTTTAGTGAATTACGGTGATGCGCTTTAGGTTGAATATTTGCACACTTTGCGACTAATTTTGAATTAAAGGCAATGGCGCGCCTGTTTTGATTACTTTGGCGAGAGCGTCTGGATGTCCCAGAAAATAGATTTGATTGCATCGCACAAACTTCAGCTCAAGCCACAATCTTGGGTCACTCACTCAAACGGCCAAGACTCCCTAAACAGCCGCATTTCCCATCAGCAACAATTATATAACAAGCACAAACCGTTTGACAATCGGGCTTACTGCCAGCCATGGGTGTGTGAGTCAATCGTTTTCCGGCCAATTTTAGACACAAACGGATTGCCAGCAACGTAGAACCGCAACGGCGCACTGGTCCATTCCGCCTTATTAACGATGCCAATTCGGGGTGTCTTAATAATTTGACGTGGCTGCCGGACCTGGTCTAAATCTAGCGAGAGCGTCGCCTTTTGCAACGGCTGACCGTTCAACGTTTTATCCAAACCGAGTGCCTGCATCAATTTCCCTGGTCCGTTGGTCAAATTAGCCAGTGGAACGGGCCGATTGTGTTGCATCTGCTCGACGCCGCTAGCTGGTTCAATTCCCCGTATCAGCACACATTCGGGCGTGCCAGTTGCTTGGGTCACGAGATTCAGCAAATACAACGCGCGCATTTGATAAATGTAAATCGTCCCTGCTGGTTGCCAAAGCGCACGGTTACGGGCCGTTTGGCGATTTTGATAAGCGTGTGCCCCGGCATCGTTGGCGCCCAAATACGCCTCAGTCTCGGTAATCCACGCCGTTAACGGTCCACTCGCGGTTTGCAGACGCAACTGCTTACCGAGTAAAGAGACCGCGATTTCAGTCGTTGGCCGCGAACTTAAAAAAGATTGCATCCGATTTGTCATCATCATTAATTGCGGGGACACGCTATCGGTTAAGCTGGACCTGCATGACCTGGTTGGCCAGTCGCAAACCAGCGACATGGGTGGTCTCCCGTCGTTCTCCTTTCCAGTAAATATTGGCCTTTATATCGAAAACGGGGCTGGTGCTAAATTACACCAGTCCCGTCTTCAAGTTAACTTAGTCATCATTCGTGGCTTTTTTCGTTAAATGCTTGTTCAAATACTTGATCATATCCGCTTCGTGCTTAAAAATTCGTGGATGCTTTTGTTTATGCAGACGGACGGCGATCTCGTTAATCTTAACGCGCCCAGTCCAAGTATGGCTGTACTTAACGACCACCCGATTATTACGATGATCCTTACCGAATTTCAACACGTAAACGCTGTCTGGCACCATCAGCGGTCTAATATATGTTTTATCGTAGTCATAATGTATTGATCGCAGAAACTGTTTCGTGCGTTTTAACATGTCGTCGATCTCTCCTTCACAACGTGAAATTGATTAAATAATAAATTAATTAATTAATTGTCGCTACGTTTTATTTCTAACCTTAATTATAGCAGACTTTAAACAGACAGTGTATCAATTTGCGGTTGGTTTGGCAAGAAAACCGCCTAAAATCCTAATATTTTCTCAAAGCGTGGTCGCTTGGTTTTCGGTGCTTCAGGGATATGGTAAAATATTAATAAATCAGTCAGGTTATCAATATTGAGGGGGATTTACTGATGGTACTAATTGAAAGAATTTATCGGCGCGGGCACGAACCGTTGACCAGTGTCGACCAAATCGAAAAATTTGAAACCAGCGACGGCTACGTGACACCTAACGAAGTGTTAGCACGCGAAATTGGTGCGGATAGCGAGAACTGTTTCTATAAAAATCAAGAAGGCAAACGTAAAAAAGTCGTCGCCACTAAAGATGATCAAGGTGTCTGGCATATGCAAACCATCGGGACAACCGATCCGACCACAGACGGTCTATTACAGTTGCCACACATGCAAGATATTTGGGGTTAGCGTTATTTGCTAATTAAATCGAACATTTGGATTAGCCGCTGGCAGGTTTTGGACTGCTGGCGGTTTTTGTTTGTGTTCGTGATGCCTCCCTGCCAAATTTCACGAATTTTTCTTCTGATTTTGCCTCAGTCTTCATAACAAATTAACTCGTAGTATGCGTAACCCCCGATAAATAATAGACATTTATTCTGCTTATGTCTATTTCGCCAAACAATCCAGTCTCAATGTTGGCAAATCCCCAAAATAAAAGAGCTCCGCCGCGGCGGAACCCTATCAGTTCGGCTTTTCTTCCTCGTCGGTTTTCAAAACTGCCATGAAGGCTTCTTGTGGGATTTCAACTTTCCCCACGGCTTTCATGCGTTTCTTACCGGCTTTTTGTTTCTCAAGTAACTTCATCCGCCGGGTGCGGTCACCACCATAGAGATGGGCGGTAACGTCCTTACGGTAAGCTTTGATGTTCGTCCGGGCAATCACCTTAGAGCCGATGGTTGCTTGTACTGGAATTTCAAAGTTTTGGCGTGGAATGATGGTTTTCAGCTTAGATGCGATTTCGCGACCACGTGCTGGCGCAAAGTCGCGGTGCGCGATAAAGCTTAACGCATCGACTTGGTCCCCGTTCAGTAAGATGTCGATTTTGACTAAGTCACTGGCACGGTAGCCATCCAAATCGTAATCTAACGAAGCGTAGCCACGAGTATTGGATTTCAACTTATCAAAGAAGTCAAAGATAATTTCCGATAGCGGAATGTGGTAGACCACGTTGACCCGGTTGCTATCCAGATATTCCATCGTATCAAATTCGCCCCGTTTGCGTTGGGCCAGTTCCATGACCGCACCAACATAATCGTTAGGCACCATGATCTGGGCTTTGACGTACGGTTCGCGAATTTCCTTGATGGCAGACGCTTCCGGCATTTCGGCAGGGTTTTCAACCTGTTTTTCTGTGCCATCCGTCATTAAGACGTGGTACGTTACGGAAGGCGCCGTCGTAATCAGTTCAAGGTTGAATTCCCGCTCGAGCCGTTCCTGAATCACATCCATGTGCAACAGTCCCAAGAAACCACAACGGAACCCGAAACCTAACGCTTGCGATGATTCAGCTTCAAATTCGAGTGCCGCATCATTTAATTTTAACTTTTCCAAGGCTTCGCGTAAGTCCGTAAACTTGGCGTTATCAGTTGGGTAAATCCCGGCGTACACCATTGGATTCATTTCCCGGTAACCGGCGAGCGGCTTTTCAGCTGGCCGTTTGGCATTCGTCACCGTATCCCCGACCCGGGTGTCTTGGATATCCTTGATACTGGCGGTAATGTAACCAACATCCCCGGCCATCAGATAATCGCGAGCTAATGGTTTGGGCGAGTTGACACCGACTTCAGTCACTTCGTATTCACTACCACTGTTCATCAAGCGAATCCGGTCACCAGGCCGAACAATACCTTCATGAATTCGAACGCTTAACACCACGCCACGGTAGTCGTCATACACTGAGTCAAAAACCAAGGCTTTCAACGGTGCGTCTAAATCACCCTGGGGCGCTGGAATTTTATGCACGATCTGTTCCAGTAAGTCTTCAATTCCGATCCCCGCTTTAGCTGAAGCCAAAACGGCATCTTCAGCATCGATTCCAATATCATCCTCAATTTCTTTACGGACCTTTTCCGGTTCCGCTGACGGCAAGTCAATCTTGTTGATGACTGGCACAATTTCTAAGTCATCATCAATGGCGAGGTAGACGTTAGCCAAGGTCTGAGCCTCGACCCCTTGCGCTGCGTCGACGACTAACACTGCGCCTTCGCAGGCCGCCAAACTTCGCGAAACTTCATACGTAAAATCGACGTGTCCTGGCGTATCGATTAGATGAAAGATATAAGTCTCCCCATCTTTAGCCTGGTAGTGCAATTCCACTGCATTTAATTTGATCGTAATCCCACGTTCACGTTCCAAGTCCATTGAATCCAGCACTTGGTCCTGCATTTCACGTTTGGAAATCGTATCCGTTAATTCCAAGATTCGGTCCGCCAACGTTGATTTGCCGTGATCAATATGGGCGACGATCGAAAAATTCCGAATATGTTGTTGTCGATCTTTCATTGTCGCTTTATCCATTGATTTTCCTACTTTCTTCCTAAGTCCTAATCCTATCAATTATACCAAGTTACCGACACAATCACAATTTTTCTATTGCCGTGACCGTCATCCACGACCGTTTGCGACGCTCACTGGCACCGTCAGTGCAAATCAGCCGCCATCCCAGCTACTGGTTTTACGACTGCTGTCGACATCGTCCCGGCCTCGTTTGGTCATCATCACATGGACTCAACCAACAAAAGCGCCGCTGCAATTCGACTCAGCGAGTCCTTGCAGCGGCGCTTTTCAGTTACGACAGCTTATTTGAAACTGTTGATTTGACTGGGCTTAAGTTCCTGCCATTTGTTCGAATAGAAGTTGTCATTAATGTGATAATGAACAGGCTTCGTCTTCTTGGTTAGGAACGGATCAACTTTTTGGTCGACCGCTAACCAGCCCCGCCAACCAAGATGAATGGTATCAGTCATGAAGTAATCTTGATTGCCATCTTGGGTCAGGTCCAAGATGTTATTAAACCCTTGGCTACGAAGTTGATACTGAATCTTTTGATCAAACTGCCCAATCATCTTCATGGACAGGCCGGTGTATGAGGCCCAGCGCTGATTGATTGGCGGAATGATGAACAAGACATCAGTATGCGTCTTCGCGAACTGATTCAAGACTAATTGGAAATCGGCAAATTCTGGTGACTTCGTGTAATTCAAGTGACGCTGCGAATCCTTAAGGCGCTTGTAGTTACGTTTGAGCTTCGTGTTCCAGAATTGATTACTAATTTCCAGATCATTAGAAGTCGTTTGTGCAGCCCCAATCTTTCCAGCTAACTGGTCCAATTGGTTAAAGTTATACGTCGATGGCAGCTTCTTGGCTTGCGCATTGACCGTATTCAAGTTCTTGCCTGAAATTCCAAAGCGTGAGAAGAATTCATCCTCACTACCGAGCACCCGAGCCTTATAATTGATATAAGCCATTTGGGCACTGGTTGGCTTGAACCCAGCGGCCACGCGGGCTAAGGCACCTTCCAAAACTCGGTCCGATGAACCAGACGGCATTTGTAGCAGACGTTGTGCCGCATAACGGTCCATTTCGGAATTATGCTCATCTTGTAGCCAGTCGATGGTCTGCAATGGTGAGTAGTAGTACGTAAAGGCATCTTTTCGCGTACCTTGTGGGACAAACCATTGTGGCGAAATTACAAAGACAGCCTTCTTATTTGTAATCTGCTTTTTCACGGACTGCATCGCGAAATACTGGGTCAGTGACTGGGTCCCCCGGGCACCGAGCAAGAATGGCCGGTAACTCCGGTGATACTTTTCTGCCAGTACGGACGGATGCATGGGATCAAATCGCGACCATTCCGATGAACCGAAGAATGGCACATAACCATCACTCAAGGCTTGGCGCTTCACTAATCGGCCCTTTAAGACATTGGACGAAAGTGAGACGGCAGCCGATTTTTCGGTCTCCTTGGAGATGTGATTTAATCCGAATGAGAACGGTGAAAGCAGTACGGCCAATAATAAGACAGCTGCCAAAATAATTGGCCCAAAAATCTTAAAAAGGCGTGTGGAGACCTTCATTGCAAGTTCTCAACCTTGGATACGATTTTAGCCGGTGTGTCCCATTCTGACCGTTGAAATTCAGAGACCGGCACTTCGATACCTAATTGATTTTGAAGTTCCAATAATAATTGAACAGAACCCATTGAGTCCAGGATTCCTTCATCAAACAAGTTGACGTCCATATTGCTTGAAACGTCTTCCCCTGTTAAATCCGCTAAAATTGATAAAACTGTTGCTTTTGTATCATCCATAGTTATTACGCTCCCTTAAGTGTACTTAATTTATGGCCGGCCGCCGAAGAATAACGTGTTCAGGAATCCTGAGAAGATCAAGAAACTGAAACAAACGACGTTGAACGTGAGAAAAATCGCGAAGTATTCGGTGAATTTGTTGGATGGCAACTGCGCTTGATGCTTCTTCTTGTAGCGCAACCAAGCATCGTTGATGACCATCGCAAAGCCATGGAATAGCCCATAGACGATGTAGTACCACGTTTCCCCGTGCCAAAACCCCATGATCAACATATTAATGACATAACAAACATTGGCCGTCGTGATCCGACTCTTGAAGACTTTGTGCTTCATCATAAAGAAGACGAGGCGCATGTAGATAAAGTCGCGGAACCAGAAGGACAACGTCATGTGCCAACGATTCCAGAAGTCCTTGATATTTTTCGACTTGAACGGCTGATTAAAGTTCATTGGCGTTTCAACACCCATCAGGTAGCTGACCCCAACGGCAAATAAACTGTAGCCGGCAAAGTCGAAGAACAAGTCCATACTGTAGACATACATCACACCGACTAGCGCCCAGGATAACCCGTGAGCTTGCAGTGCTGCGTGTTCGACAACTGGTAGCATCCGCGTCCCAAAAATATAAGCCAAGATAAACTTATACAGGAATCCTAAGAAAATGTAGCGAATCCCCTTTTCGACTAATCCCAAGTACTTTTCACGGTTCGGTACACTGTCATAATCTTTGACAAACCGCCGATACCGATCAATTGGCCCGGAAGAAATCGTTGGGAAGAACAGTAGGAACTGCCCAAACAGGACGGGATGGAACTCCTTAATCACACCATCACGCGTTTCCATGATCATCTGAACGACTTTGAACGTCAGATAGGAAATCCCCAAGAAACCGATGATGGAATTCGCACCGTGGGCGACCGCTGGCGTGATTTTGACGACGGCTAGTGGAATAATCGCTAAAATCACACTGACGACGAACACCCACCCTTTATTCGGTGAATCTGGTCGTTGTCGATACTTGGAATACAACCAGACCAGGGCGATTTGATAAATCAGATATACAATTAGCGCAATCCCAGTACGCCACTTGACCCCACCAAACGTTAACATCAAGAAAATGAAGGAAATCAGTGACTCGTACCAGTGTGAACGCCGACCATATAACAAACCGATCATTAACGGCACCAACGCGATAAAGAGCAGCACAAAGTACGTTGGGTTACCGTACGGGTCAAATGAAATCATTCTGGGTTAACCTCTTTAATAATCGACTTGACATCAATCTTACCGTTAGGCGTTAATGGCAAGCTCGTTTGATAGACGAACCGTTGTGGAATCATGTATTCCATCATCATTCCTTGCAGGTCCTTCTTGATCGCGGTCGTCAACGCAAAGTCACTTTCAAAGTCATTTGGCTTTGGCACGACATAGGCAATCATTTGGGTCACTTTGTGCTCTTTATCATATTTTGGTACGGCCACAGCTTGTTTGATGTGACGTTGTTGTGCTAAGAAGTGGTCGACTTCTTCTAATTCGATTCGGTAACCGTGCATTTTAATCTGGAAATCGACCCGGCCGCGGTAACGGAATAACCCGTCCGCGTCCATCGTGCCAATATCACCAGAATGGTAAGCACGTTGCCCGTCCAATTCGAAGAACGCTTTGGCCGTCTTCTCAGGATTGTTTAAATACCCCTTAGAAACGGATGGCCCGGCAATGATCAGCTCACCTTCCGTCCCATTCGGTACTGGCTCGCCATTATCATCAACGACCAACATCTGCGTATCTGCCTTCGCATAACCAATTGGTAACCGGTCGTACTTGGCGAGTGCTTGGTTGGTGATTTCGATTTGGGTGACCGCGACACAGGTTTCCGTTGGCCCATAAGTGTTAAAAATCCGGGCATCTGGGAACCGCTTCTTTAAGGCCGCCGCTGTCTTGTGGGTCAATTCCTCACCACAGAATAAGAAGTACGTCAAACTTGGTAAATTCTCGGCGTTAAACTGTGGTTCCAACAAGCAGATATCCATGAAGGAAGGCGTTGAGACCCAGACATTGATCGGCAACGTTGGTAGCGCGGCAAATAACTGTTTGAAGTCATCAGTCACGGCTTTTGGCAACGCGTATAACGTGCCCCCTAAAGCCAATGTTGGATAGACATCCATCACTGACAAGTCAAAGGAATACGGTGGTTGTGATAAGGAATTCGGTTGGTCTGGTAACCCAAAGTCGTCGCTTAACATCCAATCCACGTAGCTGACCAGATTGTCGTGACTGATCTGAACCCCTTTCGGCATCCCCGTCGTTCCGGACGTAAAGATAATGTAGTAATTATCATCGCCACTAACGACGTGGTCCGCCTGATAATCGACCGGCGTTGCGAAGATCGCGTCCAATTGGTCTGGCGTAATCACCGGTGTCGTCCCAACCCCCGTTGGTAAATCGACCACCGCAATGACGGCTGCTGGTTTGGCAATCTCATTAATCATCGTGAGCCGTTCATTTGGTGAATGCGTATCGATTGGAATATACGCCCGGCCGGATTTGACCACGCCCAAGAAGGTCGCAATCATTTCAAAAGTCTGACCACCAAAGACAATGATTGGATCCTTAGCTGGTAAATCTAGCGTATCAAGATGCGCCGCCAGAGCATCAGAGTATGCCTTTAGTTCAGCATACGTGTGTGTGGTCCCCTGCACGTCATAGACCACTTTGTCGGGTTGTGTCCGTGCATAATCATCGATGGTTGTAATGATATTCTTAATCATAATTAAAACTCCCCCCAAACAATACTGTTACGGTACCTAATTAAAATTCGTTGTAAATAAATTTCGCTTGGTTGATTCCGCTATACCCATACAGATAAACCAAGGCAAGCATGACAGCAAAATAGAAGACTGTAAGTGCAATGAATTGAACAACCGGCCGTTGAAACCAAGCTTTCAACTTTGCAAACATGCTTTCACCTCCCCTAATATCACGAAATACGTTATTTGATACTACCATTCATTAAATCGGCAAAAATTTTATTAGCTGCAGGCTGAATTGGTGCAGCTTTCCGATAATAATTGCTCATTAAGACGACCCCGGTCTTGCCATCCGGTGACAAGAAGACGCTTGATTCATAACCATAGCCCAGTCCGTGCGACCGGATCCCATTGCTAATGTTATAAACCCCGCCACCATATTCACCAGTTGCAGTCCGGGTGTGTAAAATTGCCACATCCTTTTTAGGAAGCAATTTACCTTTCAAAATCGCGCTTTCGACTGTAAATAAGTCGTGAACGCTCATATAAACTTGTCCTGTGCCTAACTCATTGGCCATCTGTGCCTTAGTTTCTGGCATTGTTTCTTGATAATCTGGAACCGTTTGATCAGCCGGTCCGCGATATCCGGTCGTGGCGCGTTGGCCTTGACCATGAATCAGAAAACCAGTCGATTGTAAGTCCAACTTATCAATAAACCGTTCCGTGAAGAAATGTTGATAACTTTCCCCCGTGACTTGACGAATAATACCCGCCAATAGTAAGAAATTGACCGATGAGTAATTCGAGATGCCATTCTTGTCTGGATAATAGTAGACATTATGTTTCGCGTAATCAATGACTTTATTCTCCGGCAAGTACTCCTTTGACCCGTTCTTAAGTCGAAATCCCGTGGTCATATCCAACATCTGCCGAATCGTCGTTTGACGACCGTGCTTGAGTGTTGGATAGTACATCGAAATCGGGTCAGTCAACTTAATTTTCCCCGCTTTGACGAGCTGCATAATACCAACGGCCGTCATCGATTTTTGAATCGATAAAATCTGATACTTAGAATCGACTTGATTACGTTCGTTTTTCGCTTTGTTCGCGTAACCAAAGGCCCGTTGGTAAATGACGTGGTCGTTCTTGACGACCAAGGCTGAACCAACAAAATGGCTTAGATTGAGTATTTTAGTAATCTGTTGATTCGTATCCTGGTTGTTTGAAAACGAGGTCTGATTAACCTTTTGACTCAAGATACTGTCTTTCAAGGCTGCTTTTTTGTTACGCGCCTTTTTGGTTTGTTGTTTCTTAGCAATTGCGGCCTGTCGCTCGGTATGATAGACATAGTAGCCGCCCCCAGCACCAACAATCAGCAGTCCAAGCAAAACTGTGACTAAAAGTTTGCTTCGCTTCACAATGATGAACCTCCCCATTAGCTATCAATTACGAACTGATTGGTGATATTAGCGCTATTTGCTAATAGGACGCTAAGTTCAAATATCAGTGTACCAACCGAACAGGTGCTTGTACGGGCGATACCTCAAAAAGAACAAAAACCTGCATTTGCGTGTCTGAACATGACATATTTGTAACGGTTTTGTAACATCAACGTTAGGCCCCCACACTTTAACGACGTATTACTTCACCTCCTTGACTAATTCTAGCACTCACGATTCACGAGATGACAGGATAATGTAACCGTTTGAGCAAAAACCGCGCTACTGAAAAGTTAGTTAATAAACAGAGTGGTCTCACTTTACAAGGCCACGAAAAAAAGCAGTCGGTCACCCTTCATTTTCATGAAAGATGATCGACTGCTACTTGTACGATTCTGGAATGAATTGACTGGTGTTAAACACCGCGTAACTTATCGAAGAGTGAACTCTTGCCGTTACCGGCGACCGTTTTACCGCTGGCTTTGGCAAAACTCTTCAACGCTTCTTTTTGGCCTTTGTTCAAATGGCTAGGCGTTTCAATGTTGACCGTGACCCGTTCGTCACCGTTCCCGTTACCACGTAAACGTGGCGCACCCTTGCCACGAAGCCGGAAAGTCGTTCCCGTCTGAGTTCCAGCCGGAATCTTCAACTTAACGTCACCGTGAACCGTCTTGACTTGAACTTCATCACCCAAGGCCGCTTGAACAAAGTCGATTGGCAACTTGAAGTAGATGGTCGCGCCATCCCGTTCAAAATCCTTGCTAGGTTCAACTCTAAAGATGATGAACAGATCCCCGTAAGGACCACCGTTCGTCCCGGCTTCACCTTGGTTTTGAAGACGCATTTGTTGGCCTTCTTCAACCCCAGCTGGAACCGTCACTTTGATGGAATGGCTTTGTTCAGTATGGCCAGTCCCACCACAAGTGGCACACTTGTCCTTGATTTCCTTACCAGTCCCATGACAAACGTCACAGACTTGTTGGCTCATCATCCGACCAAGTGGGGTATTCGTCTGAACTTGAATGTACCCAGCACCATGACACTTCGAACAAGTTACTGGCGAAGTCCCTGGCTTAGCACCAGTACCTTCACAAGTCTTACATTGTTCTTCGCGATTATAAGTGATCGTGGTCTTCTTGCCGAAGATGGCATCTTCAAACTTCAGTGACATCTCATATTGTAAGTCGCGTCCCTGTTGCGGACCAGCTGGATTAGCTCGCCGTGAGCCACCAGCACCGCCACCGAAAAACGAACTGAAAATATCTTCGAAGCCACCGCCACCGAAGCCGCCAAAGTCTTGACCACCAAACCCACCGGCACCACCGCCGAAGCCTTGTTGGCCACCAGTTGACCCAAATTGATCATACTGAGCCCGTTTTTGGGCGTCACCGAGTGTTTCGTACGCTTCGTTGACTGCTTTGAATTTTTCTTCCGCGCCAGGTTCATGGTTCAAATCAGGATGATACTTCTTCGAAAGCTTCCGATACGCTTTCTTGATTTCGTCCTGACTGGCATCCTTTTCAACACCCAGAACCTTATATAAGTCTTGCTCTGCCATTGTAACCTCCTAATGAACCTTAAATTAAGTCTCATTAATACTAGCATATTTGAACTAAAAAGGCCAAAGCCACGTGGCCTTGGCCTTTTGTTCTGACGATTTTACTTCTTGTCCTTGTCTTTATCCAAGTCTTCAAAGTCACCGTCAACCGTGTTGTCATCACCGCTCTTGGCTGAATCTGTGTTACCAGCGGCACTGCCGTCAGCACCAGCTTGACTACCCTGAGCTTCTTGAGCTTGTTGATACAACTTAACGGATAAGTCCTGAACGATCTTGTTCAAATCATCCTTCTTGGCCTTCATTTCGTCAATGTTGTTATCGTCTTGTGCCTTCTTCAAAGCATCGCGAGCATCTTGTGCCTTCTTAACTTCGTCTTCAGAAACTTTACCTTCAAGTTCCTTCAAAGTCTTGTCAGTCGTAAAGATCAATTGGTCAACTTCGTTCTTCAAGTCAACTTCTTCTTTACGCTTCTTGTCGGCATCTTCGTTTTCCTTGGCTTCCTTGACCATTTGATCGATTTCGTCGTCAGAAAGACCCGATGAACTCTTGATGGTAATCTTTTGTTCTTTGTTCGTACCCATATCCTTAGCAGAAACGTTCACGATACCGTTCTTATCAATATCGAACTTAACTTCGATTTGAGGAACCCCACGAGGCGCAGCCGGAATATCCGTTAATTGGAACCGACCGAGTGTCTTGTTGTCAGCCGCCATTGGCCGTTCACCTTGTAAGACATGAATGTCAACAGCTGGTTGGTTATCGGCTGCCGTACTGAAGACTTGGGATTTGCTAGTTGGAATCGTCGTGTTACGATCGATCAACTTAGTGAAGACCCCACCTATGGTTTCAATACCAAGTGAAAGTGGCGTTACATCAAGTAAAACAACGTCCTTAACATCACCGGTAATCACACCACCTTGAACTGCGGCACCTAAAGCAACCGCTTCGTCAGGGTTGATGGAGTGGTTAGATTCCTTGCCAGTCCACTTTTCAACGGCTTCTTGAACGGCTGGAATCCGAGTAGAACCACCATTTAAGATAACAACGTCTAAGTCGCTAGCGGATAAATCAGCATCCTTCAACGCATTTTCAACTGGGATCCGTGTCTTTTCAACTAAGTCAGAAGTCAATTCGTTGAATTTGGCACGCGTTAACGTGGTTTCCAAATGCAATGGGCCACTGGCACCAGCGGAAATGAATGGTAAGCTGATTTGTGCTTCAGAAACCCCAGAGAGGTCCTTCTTCGCTTTTTCAGCAGCATCCTTTAACCGTTGTAAGGCCATCTTGTCTTGTGACAAGTCGACACCGTTGTCAGCCTTGAAGTTGGCAATTAACCAGTCGATGATCTTTTGGTCAAAGTCGTCACCACCAAGGTGAGTATCACCATTCGTTGATAACACTTCGAAGACCCCGTCGCCTAATTCCAAGATGGAGACATCAAAAGTCCCACCACCAAGGTCATAAACTAAGATTTTTTCATCTTTGTCGGTCTTATCCAAACCATATGCCAAAGCAGCGGCAGTTGGTTCGTTAATAATCCGTTCAATGTTTAAACCGGCAATCTTACCAGCATCCTTAGTGGCTTGCCGTTGTGCATCGTTAAAGTAAGCAGGTACCGTAACGACCGCTTTTTCAACTGTGTCGCCAAGGTAGTCTTCAGCAAAGCCCTTGATGTATTGTAAGATCATCGCTGAAATTTGTTGTGGCGTGTAGTCTTTACCTTCGATAGAAACTTTGTACCCTGCTTCACCCATGTGACGCTTGATTGAAGCAACCGTATTTGGGTTGGTGATCGCTTGCCGCTTAGCAACTTCACCAACTTGAGTTTCGCCATCTTTGAAAGCAACTACTGATGGCACCGTCCGGCCACCTTCAGGAGTCGTGATAATTTTAGGTTCTGTACCTTCAAGAACCGCTACCGCAGAGTTAGTAGTCCCGAGGTCAATCCCGATAATTTTATTACTTGCCATAAATTAACAAACCTCTTTTAAATTAATTTTATTTTTTGATTTATTGTGCCACAACGACCATCGCTGGACGGAGGGTCCGATCTTTCAACAGGTAACCCCGTTGTAAGACTTGAACCACCGTATCAGCTGGGTGATCATCATCGACCGGCACTGTTTGAACAGCTTGGTGAACGTTTGGATCAAACTTTTCACCCGCAGCCGCAACTTCAGTGACCCCATGTTTCTTCAAAGCATCTTGTAGATGACCATAGACCATCTCAACACCCTTCTTCAACTGTTGGGCCGCTTCATCGTCCGCTTCAGTTGCCAACGCCCGTTCCAGATTATCTAGAACGGGTAAAACGTCTTTTGCGAGAGCCTGACCGTCATACTTGAGCAACGCCGCTTGTTCTTTCTTGTTGCGGTTTTGCATGTTAACGATTTCGGCCTGTGCGCGTAGTAATTGATCGTCTTTATCAGCTAACTGCGCTTTTAAATCAGCAATTTGCTGCGCTTGTGGGTCAACTTGAGTGGCTTTTGCAGTTTGCTCGGCTTGCTCAGTTGCACTCGTTGCTGCCTTTGCAGTTTCACTGGCAGTTGAAGTTGTCGCTGAATCAGTGGACGTCGACTGAGTCTCCTCAGACGTCGCACGCGTTGATTTTTTTGCCAATGTTTTCATCTCCCTGTCCGTCACTCGTCAAAGTACCGGTAGTAATCTAATAATTTGCGGGCCAGTTCACGCTGGAACGCGCCCATCAGTCCAATCATCCGCGAGTACGGCATTGCAGTCGGTCCAAGCAGTGCAATGACCCCTTGACCGTGCTGATCAACATCGTAAGTCGCCGTGATTAAACTGTAGTTCTTCAGCAAATCGTTGGTGATCTCATTACCGATACGCACTTGAATGTGCTGACCAGGTGGGCCAATCACATTAGCTAAGCGATCTGTTTGATCCAGTAACGAGTACAATGACCTTAATTCCTTAGGGCTCTGCTGGTCAGTATAGTTGAATAGATTCAACTTACCGCCAACATAGAAGCGCTCAGAAGCTGCCTTGGACAACACACTGCCAAAGATATCTAAGAACCCATCTGGATCTTGCAAGTACTGTGCAAGCTTCATTGGAATCTCATGATTCAATTGACGGAGGACGTCTTGTAACGGCAGGCCAACCAGTTGATCATCGATAAAGCGAACGACTGGCTCGAGCTCGTCTCCCGAAATATCATTAGGAATCGTAAACGTCTGGTTCTCGACATCACCGTTATTCGTCACCAGAATAGCCATGACCTGGTGATTACCTAATGGCACCAATCGAAATCCACTTAAGCGACTGTCCTTTAACTCTGGTCGCAACGTAAAAGTCGTGTAACTCGTGAGCTGTGATAAAATATCCGCTGACTGAGCCACGATTTCATCAATCTTATGAAACTCGCCACCTAGCGAATGTTGAATCACCTTCAAGTCTTGGCTATCAACCTTTTCGGGTTTCAAAATATGATCAACATAGTAGCGATACCCTTTGATCGATGGAATCCGACCTGAAGACAAATGCGTTTTGACGATTAACCCTAAGTCTTCCAAATGCGCCATTTCATTACGAATCGTTGCCGAACTGACCTTCATCGGTAGTTCTTGAACCAACGTTTTGGAGCCGACTGGATTACCGCCCTCGGTATAGTCACGGACAATTGCCGTTAAAATTAGGCTTTGTCGTTCAGTTAACGTGATCATCACCTCTTTTTAGCACTTAACTTAATGGAGTGCTAACACAATTACTAATATAACAACCCCCCCGACGAAAGTCAAGGGAAGACAAAGTATTTCTGGAAAAGAATGTCACTGATTTCATTTCAAAAACCATTGCCATGTAAAGGCTGGCTTCACCTTGATCAGCTTTAGCACTCCTAACCTTCGAGTGCTAATATACACCCTTTAATTAGGCAATGCAAGCGGGATGCCTGTATCGTGTTTGCTAGTTTGTCGGTCCCGAGTTGACGGTCTTAAACGCACCGCTTGTCTCGGTCGTTCAAGCATTATCAGCAATTTTAAATTAGCAAGCCAACCTTCAAACAAAGCGCCAACTAAAAAACTCCCAGAAATTATTCGTTTCCGAGAGTTGAGCTTGATTTCAACCAAGCGCCGTCGTTGACTAGTCTAGCGTTCCGCCTTATTGATGGCGTGGTCGATCGTTTCATTATCAAATTGTTCTTGTAAATAAGCTTCATTATCAATTGGCAAGTGCACGTGGAAATCAGCAAAATGTTGCACTTTCAACGTCGCTTGCGCAATTTCAAAGCCCAGTAAGTGGCCGCCTAATTGGTGATCAGCACTGAGAAAATGCAAATGGAAGCCACCTACCGTCGCGCCCTGGAACAAGTGTGGTGCATAGTAGCCAATGATCGTGCCATCGACGTTTTCACCGGTAAATTCTGGTTGGGTCGCCGTTGCTTCAACCAATGTCTTGTAAGGCGGTTCCTGCCGTGGCGCAACCCGGGTCTTGACCTTAGCAAACGTCCCGTCGACACGAATCGCAGCAAAGACGTTGGTCAACCGGTAATCACGAATCACTTGTTGTTCAAAGTCAGCTTGCTTCAGGTCAGCAAGTTGTGCACTGATCGTTGGCTTTTCAAAGTGCACCGATGCAAATGGCAAGGTCTCATCAGCCGCAATCTCGCGGATCTGACCATCTTCACGTGCCTGATAAGCATGGCCATCCAAAATAATGACCTCTCCGTTCAACCCGTCCAACGTCCCGATGCCCGTGTCTCCATGCGTTAAGAGTTCACCAGCCGTAATCGTGCCATCAAATAAACCAGGAACGAGTAAACCGAGTGTGCCGTGTTGAAAAATTGTGCTTGTATCCATCATCTATGCCTCCAATGAATTTGATTGTGCTGTCACTTGTAACCGTGGTGTTGCTTGGAATGGGTGTGCGTCGTAATAATCACGCGTCGCTTGTTCGTCATGTTTTAACTGCTCGACAAGCGCATCCGCGCCGGAAAATTTAATTTCCCCGCGCATTCGGTGACCCCACCGAACGGTCAAATGCTGACCGTATAAGTCACCATGAAAATCGAGCAAATAAATTTCAACGGTAATCGGCCGATGATCGCCGAACGTGACGTTGCGCCCAACTGAGGCCATCCCCATCACCCATTGACTGCCCGTTTTGACCATCGTCGCATAAATGCCGATTCCCGGCACTCTGGTATTCGAATCATGCGCCACGTTGGCAGTCGGAAATCCAAGCGTCCTTCCACGGGCTTCACCATGGACGACCTCACCGGCAGTTTCATATTGATAGCCTAATAAACGGTTGGCGACGTCAATTTGGCCGTCATCCAATGCCTGTCGAATGCGTGTAGAGCTGATTTTTTCAGCATCCAATTCCGCTTTGGGCACTTCGATAATGTTAAACCGGTCGCGGCCATAGTCGTTGAGCCGTTGCATATTCGCGATATCAGCCGGACCATACGTGTAATCAAAGCCTGCGACGACGGTGGTGGCGTGTAGCCCCACAATCAGCTGATCGACGAACGTTTGCGGTGGCATGGCACCGACCGTTGCATCAAAATGCAGCACGTATAAAATGTCGACGCCTAGTTCAGCCATCAGCGTGGTCTTTTGGTCGATCGTGGTCAAATATCGCACCTGTTGCGGATCCGTGTGCTGAAAAACGACCGAGGGATGCTGGTCAAACGTCATCACTGCGAGCTTGGCCCCCTGAGTTTGGGCGGCTTGACGCGCAGTTGCGACAACTTGTTGATGTCCGCGGTGAACGCCGTCAAAAAAGCCGAGCGCCAAGACAATTGGCCCAGCGGGAATTTGGCTCGCCGCCACGGGGTACTTTAAATTAATCACCTGCATGACAAAAACTCCTTAATTGACCGCAAACATTTTAAACGGCTTGTACCGCTGTTCGTCCGGTCGATAACTATATAGACATTTTAGGCTGTTTTGGTAAACTAACGCAACCATCGTGTTCGCATCTGGTGCGGATTGTTGCCCCTCAGCGGCTGAAATTGGGGCACCGTTCTTAACACGCTGCCACTGTTCATCAGTCAGAGTCACCCGTGGGTATTGACTGAGCGCTTTGTCGATAGGTGCTAGCAATTCGCCAGCTGTCCCGGCATCTGCATGCGCCGCAATTTCTTCAAAAGTCACCGTTTCATCAAGGGTAAAACCGCCGCTCTTGAGGCGCGTCAGGTCACTCATGACGGCTGGAACCCCGAGTGCCCGGCCCACATCAACGGCTAACGTGCGGACGTAGGTCCCTTTACTGCAGGCGACCGTGAAATAAATCGTCTGCGTCTTGGCTTCTGAATCATAAGTTGCGGGCTGACGTTGTTTGAAGCTAGTAATCGTCACGTGCCGTTGCGGCCGTTCGACTGTCTCACCATGCCGGGCATAATCATAGAGCCGCCGTCCATTAACTTTGACCGCCGAAAACATGGGCGGGATCTGCGTGATCTCCCCCGTCATTTGGGCGAGTGCGTCATCGATCGCGGCATCAGAAAACGGGGCATCGACAGCTTGACGAGCGATTTCATCACCATCTAAGTCTTCAGTCGTTGTGGCGAAGCCCAGTGTAATACTGCCCTGATATTCTTTACCAGAAGCCACTAGAAATTGCACGACCTTGGTCGCATTCCCGATACAAATCGGCAAGACACCGTCCACACTTGGATCCAGCGTCCCAGAGTGACCAACTTTGCGGGTTTGATACAACCGCCGAATTTTTGCAACGCAGTCAAAACTAGTCATTCCGCGTGGTTTATATAATGGTAGAATCCCGTTTAACATAAAAAACTCCTCTAATAATCGTTCATTTAATCGTTTCGGTTAGATTAATGGTATTTTGTTCTCATCCGGATTAATCACTGTTCTCGCTAAGTCAGCTGCTGACCTACCATCGCTAATGCGGTCATGGCACCACGAAAAGCAGATTAATCGACATTTTTCAGTATACCACATCCACCCAATATGTAAGCGGATTAATACGTGAATTCATCGTATCCACTGATTAGCCTTTACTAGCTACTGTCCGACCTAGTTGCTCACTCACCGCACAAAAACCGCGCTAATTTAGAGCAAGCGCGGTTATGATGTGATCGATATTAGTCATTTAATGGCAATGATACATTGTGAGCTGGCACTAAAGATGGTTAAAACGTACCATTTTGTTGGATTACTGTTCGTCAGCCGATGCGCTTCCTAGTCCGACTTCCGGGGCCGGCTGACAACGCTGGAACAGGGCGGATATCGATTTGAACTCACGCAGAAACCCACTGTGCAATTTCAAATACGAGTCTTCTTCTAGCCCGGGAAACCCGCCCGGACAAGAAGAATTTCGCCCTTGAGCATTGTCCGCCAGCCCCTACAGTCGGGAAGCCACTCGAATGGCAGATGAACGACCACTTATCTGGGTGCAATTGACCATTGAATATTAAAAGACGGGCCCTTCATGCGAACTTTGAACAACAACATTGATGATAATTTGTGGTGCTCATTTACCAGTAAGTCTGAAGATTATCACTTGATTCAATGGAAATTAGGCTAAAAATCAGACGATAAAATTGCCATCAGTGTAGAATTTGAGGTTTTAACGGTTGCGTCGACAAAGAAAGTTCCGTTAATGTTCAGCTATGCTGATGGTTCATCGTTTTACAGCACGGATAAGTCAGTTTGAATATTAATGAAAATTAGTGAAATTTGTCTTACCGGCGAATATCAAAATGGCTGTTATTAAGTGTCAACGACCATTCCATTAAAAGGTTGGGTCCACACATATCTGCCTTTCGAATACCATCCAGGCTGGAAGGTATTTCTGACAATGCTCAGCGTTTTTCAGAGTGTGAGGTTCAGACGGGCTGGGACTGAGGATTAGCCTAGCTAGAGCGTTAAGCGGTGAATTTCCGCTTGGCGCTCTAGCTAGGCTAATCCTCAGTCCCAGTCTGACCCGAACACGTTTCATCCATACTGCAGCTAACGTGAAAGACCAGTATTTAAGACGTGGGTTCTCGGCTTAAATCTGTGTCCATCGCGTTCCAGCGTTGTCAGAAATGCCTGGAGGCCGGTATAGGACGTTTCTATCGCTGAAATTTTACGTAAACTCGAGCCGTTTCCAGCGGGCCTCAGCTGGCTGCTTTTGAACTTAAGAATTGGGATCTTTTAACCATTATTCATGACGCACAAGCCGTGATACTTATTCAGCCTGCCGTACCGCACGCTGATCGCTGAGCCAGTCCTGAATCTGTTCAGCAATTTGCGCGGGCGTCAATTGGTCGGTGGCGATCGTTAAGTCGGCGACATCGGCATATAACGCTTGGCGACGCCGTTTGAGCGCGAGTAGGCTTGTCTGGTCTAATTGATTGACTAGTGGCCGCCCGGAATCTTGTTGGACCCGCTGAATAATCGTGTCATCATTTGCAGTTAACCAAATGACGGGTACCGTACTTTGTTTTAGACTAACCGCATTCATCGCAATCGTCGGTGTACCGCCACCGGTTGAAAGCACCCCGGTTGCTTGAAGCGCACGCAACAGGGTTTGGTGTTCTAACTGTCGGAAGTAGGCCTCACCCTGTTCAGCAAAAATCGTCGTAATTGGCCGCCCCGCTTGTTGGACGATCAAGTCATCCAAATCCGCGTGGGCAGTTGCTAGACTGCGCGCTAGAATCCGGCCGACCGTTGTCTTGCCACTACCCATAAATCCAATTAAAATTGCTTGCATCATTAATTAATTCCTCCTCACGATCTGGTATCCGGCTGTTGTTAATAAAGTTGCCGCCTCATTTTGTGCAACGGCATCGTTGAACGTCAGCTGTAAAACGCCGTCGATTTCTTCTCGAATTTCTAAAATATGAATATTCACCAAGCTCAACTTCGCAGCTGCCAAACGTTGAGTGACATCCGCAATCGCCCCAACCTGGTCCGGCACATTCAAAAACAGGTCATAAAAGTTAGGTAGCCCACCCAGTTGTTCGGGTCCAAGTCGGTCACAGGTGACTTTGGCCGTCGCAAAAAACTCATGAACACGAGTCGCATCTTGATGAGTGATGGCCGTCTTAATGTCACTCAATTGGTCAATATAACCCTGCAATTCACTGGTTACAAGTTCAGCGTTAGTGGCCAAAATCGCCGTCCACATCGTCGGATCAGAACTGGCAATTCTGGTAATGCTTTTAAAGCCACCGGCAACGAGTCGCAAGCCTAATGGTGAATCGGCCAACACCTGTTGGGTCTGATTGACGAGTGCGGCGGCAACCACGTGCGGCAAATGGCTCAACTGGCCCACGATTCGGTCGTGTTGGCGCGCCGTCACCGTCAACCATTTAACCCGCGTCGCCGACAGTAACGTTTGTAATTGCGTCACGACGGTATCGGACGTGCGACCAGGAATCAAAAAGTAAAAGGCATTCTCAAACAAATCCGCGCGACCGGCCGTCACCCCTGACTTATGCGACCCTGCCATCGGGTGACCACCGATAAAGTTGATCCCCCGTTGTTGTAACGGCTGTGCGGCTTGTACAACTTGTTGTTTGGTACTACCAACATCCGTGACCAGCACGTTGGGTTTCAGTGTTAAGGTCGCGAGCGTTTTTAAGTCTGCCACGATGACATTGACCGGTCCCGCCAACAAAATGACATCCGCTTGCAGTGCGGCAGCCTGCCAATCCTTAACGGCCGCATCAACGATGCCTTGCTGTTGGGCATAGCTCAGACTGGCGACATCGCAGTCACTCCCGAGTACCCGCATTTCCGGGTGAGCTTGTTTGATTGCTAATGCCAATGAACTACCAATTAAACCAATCCCCTTGACTAAGACTGTTGTCATACACGCACCCCCTGACAAAGCTGTGCTAAATCTTCAAAAAAGGTCGGGTATGAAATGTCGACTGCTTCGGCACCTGCGAGTTGCGTCGGTTGAGGGAACCGTAATGCCGCAATCGCCATCATCATGCCAATTCGATGATCACCATGACTATCCAAATTCTCTTTTGGTTGGCGCCAAGTTGCCCGACCATCAATCGTAAATCCATCCGGTTGGGCCGTAATTGCCACACCGAGTTTTTGCAACTCAGTCACGATAGTCGCGATCCGGTCCGTTTCCTTGACGCGCAATTCTGCAGCACCACTAACCGTACTGATACCATCCGCCGTGGCAGCTAACAAGGCCACTAATGGGAGTTCATCAATAATGGCTGGAATATCGACAGCCGTCAGCTGAATCGGATGCAACTGCGCACAGGATACTTCAATATCTCCCACTGGTTCAGTGGTTTGAGTTTACGGCGTTACGGTAACATGGCCACCCATCCGCTGCAAAACATTCAGTAGACCCGTGCGCGTTGGATTTAGTCCGACCTGGGTCAAGCGAATATGGGCTTTTGGCACGATGCTGGCGGCTGTCAGAAAAAACGCTGCCGAAGAAAAATCGCCGGGAATCTGCACCGTTTGACCCTGCAATTGTGGTTGTGGCGTTACGGTAATCGTACGTTCATCCGCCGCAGTTTCGATATGGCCACCAAATTGACGTAATAATCGTTCGGTATGGTCACGAGTCGGTAATTGTTCGACGATCGTACTGGGGCCGTCCGCTTGTAATGCCGCAAGGATCAGGGCACTTTTGACTTGCGCGCTAGCTACCTGCATGTCGGTATGACCACCGTGTAGTCGTTGCCCATTAATCCTCATTGGCAAATGTCCCGCCGTCAATTCAATTTGAGCACCCATCGCCTGCAAAGGTTGCCGGACGCGTTCCATTGGACGACGGCTCAGTGAAACATCTCCAATCAGTGTCGTTGCAAACGGTTGTCCGGCTAACAAACCGGCTAGTAGCCGAGTGGCCGTTCCCGCATTTCCCATATCTAGCGGCTGCTTGGGTTGGGATAACCCGTGTAACCCGCGCCCAGTAATCGTAACCGTCGTCCCATCGCGGTGAATCGGGACGCCTAACGCCTGCAGTGCAGTCAGAGTGGACAGACAGTCAGCAGCGGGTAAAAAGCCGTGGAGCGTCGTTGTCCCCTGACTGATGGCCCCTAAGATCAGACTGCGATGCGATAAACTCTTATCGCCAGGAACCGCTAATGTCCCGTGGAGGCCGATTTTGGGCGCTCCAGTTAATGTTTTCATCATCAATCATCATCCCTAATTAATTTGATAGACGCACCACACCATCGATGGTGTCAGGCGCGCGAGTTGGCGTTCATTGTGCGTTAATGTCACATTTTTTTCGTTGGTTAAGACGTAGGCGGCCTGATTTTCTTGATAGGCCTGATACGCTAAGTATTTACTGGCAGCAGTTTGGACTGTCACCCGCTGGACTAATCGTTTGAGCAATTGTGCTGTTGCGGCGTGCGTATAGCCAATCTGGTTGTCGGCATCTAACCGTTGGACAACCACTAAGGGATCCAGTTTGGTCATAAAACAATCGCACAATGTCAATTGATTCAGCAAAGCGTAGTGGACATCACCCCAGCTTGCATGCAGCGTTGGCGATTTGAAGGCCGCGGGTATCACGAGTTGCGCACCCTGGTAAGCATTCAGATTCGTCAAAATCGATTCAAAACTGGGATGGCCAACAATCGTCGCCTGCCCCTGCCAGACACGTTGGTTATAAGTCCGCGCTGCCGCGTAACTATCGGTCGCTGTGGGACCTAATGTATGAATTTCCATATTGTCGTCCTAATATTGCCGAAGTTCGTCGCGGTAGTCGGCCAACATCCGCTGCAGCCGTTGCAAGTTACTCCCATCAAACGTGGCGGTCAGCGCCCGTGCCAGTTCAATTGCGACGACACTCTCGACCACCAACGAGGCTGGCACGATGGCCGTCGTATCCGAACGTTCAACGCTAGCCTTTTGACGAACTTTAGTCGCAATGTCGACGCTTTGTAATGGCTTGTAAAGGGTTGGAATCGGCTTCATTGCGGCTTTGATCACAATTGGCATGCCATTCGTCATTCCGCCTTCAAAGCCGCCTAAATGATTCGTCAAACGGGACCAGCCGGCAGCCGTATCCCAGTCGATTTCATCCATCACTTGACTTCCGTATTGCCCAGCAGCCGTAAAACCATCACCGATCTCGACGCCTTTCATCGCGTTGACGCCCATGACAGCAGCTGCCAACTGCCCATCTAACTTGGTGTCCCAATTTGTGTAGCTCCCTAAGCCAGCAGGAATATTTTCTGCAACGACGCGAATCACGCCCCCGAGGGTATCACCGGCTTTCTTAGTCGCCGTGATGAGGTCATGCAGCGCTTCAACTTGATCGTTAGCTTCAATCCGCAAATCGTTTTGGCTCACTCGTGCTTGTAGTTGGCTGACAGTCAGGGTGCCATCGACTGGAATTTGTGTCGCGCCAATCTGTTGCACGTAACCAATTAGCTGAATGTCCAACTGCGCCAACAACTGTTTGCAAATCTGACCAATGGCCACCCGCATGGCCGTTTCACGAGCTGAGGACCGTTCCAACACGTTGCGCAGGTCGCGGTGCCCATATTTCATGCCACCAACCAAATCCGCATGACCGGGTCGTGGCCGTGTCACCTGTCGTAACGTATTGGTCGCAGTCGCAGGACTAAGTGGATCCATGATTGCTGACCAGTGCGCGTGGTCGCGGTTGGTGATGGTTAACGCGATCGGCGAACCTAGTGTCACACCATGTCGCACCCCACCGGTAATTTGAACCGTGTCGTGTTCGATTTGTTGGCGATTACCGCGGCCAAACCCACCCTGTCGCGCGGCTAACCCCGCATTGATGGCGTCGATATCTAATGAAAGTCCGGCGGGAATCCCGGTTAAAATGCCGCTCAATTGCGGGCCATGCGATTCTCCGGCAGTGACGTAGTTAATCATGATTAATTTCCTCCTTGTGTAAATCGTGCAAATCCGTCTGGTAAGCGCGTGAGTTGCGCATAATCGCTTGATAAATTGCTTGTAAGTACGGCGTGTGGGCCGTTTGTTTGCTCTTGGCGGCAACTTGATGTAACACCCGTTGTTCGCGTTGTTGATCTAGGACGGGCAACTGCTGCTGTTGTTTTAATTCACCGATTGCCGTGACCGTATCAAACCGCTCGTTGAGTAGACGGACGATCTGTTGGTCGATGTGGTTGATTCGCTGACGTTCTTGACTCAGTGACTTCGGACTGCGAATTGCCCAGGCCGCTAATCCCACGCAACCAATGCCGGCCACACCAATCAATAAATCGAACCGCATTGCCAACGCCACGTTTTGCTGTGACAGCCAGCCGGTAATTAACGGAATCGTGAAGGACGCAATGCTGCCAAACGTGAAGTAAATACCGGTGACGCGTCCCTTAACTTGCGGGTACAGCTTAATGAATAAGTTCAGTGCGACCTGCATCACACCACCAGCCGCAGTAAACCCGAATGCGAGTGCCGCAATCATTGACAGTCCAGCGATTGGACTGTAACAAATCACCAACAATGCAACTAAGGATCCGACATTCATCGCCACTAGTAATTTGGTCTCCGCCACACCGCGGCGTAATAACCAGAAAATCACGAGCACGCCGCTAATCGAACCGATGCTGTATAACGACAACAACCAATGTGCTAGTATCGCCGAAAAATGAAACGTGCGGGTCGCGAATAAGCTGATCCATTGCGTGTACAGAATCATGATTGCCATCGACGTGTAGCCGTATCCCGCAAGCCCAATCGTGGCCAGCCAACGCCGACCGTGACTGATTTGCTGACGAACGGCCAAGGCCGAAGCATTAGCTTGGTTACGAACGGGAAACTGCTGCCGATTAAGTAAAACGCCGTTGATGAGTAAAATGACCGCCGCCAACATGAACGACCACCCGTACCAAAGTTGCTGGGCTTCAAGGTTGGCAACCAGCAGTGGTAACAAGAATTCCCCAGCTGACATGAACGCTTTCAGTAAGACATTAGCAGAACCCTGGCGACCACCCATCTCGATAAACGTGGTATACGTGCCCGAGTCGAGGGCTGAATTCGCCACCCCGGCTAAAATTGCCAACCCATAAGCAACCTGAATGTTGGTCACTACGGCCATCCCGAGGAAGAAAATCAGGTAGCTCGCCATCCCGATGTTGACGAACACTTTACGGCCAAACCGGTCTGATAAGTTGCCCAGAATAAAGTAAGCGAATAATCGACCAATCCCGATTCCTGAAATAACGTAGGAAACTGTCGCTAACGGTGTTTGCCAATGCTGCCCTAGCGCTTGCATATTTTGCTTTAAAATAATCAAGCCGATGCCATGGACAAAATAGTTCAAGTAGAGACTAATTGATAACTGTCGTTGATGCATAAACCACCACTCCTTAATGGAA